>JAYUQE010000442.1:0-8233 GCA_043756905.1 Burkholderiales bacterium
TTTGAAGAAACTGGGACCTTTGAAGAAACCTGAATTCCTCAAATGCAGCCAAAGGCTTGAAAAATTCAGGTACGGAATACCAACAACCATTTCCAATGCCCCTTGGTATGAGGCTTCGCTCAATGCGCCGCCGCCAGTACCGCTTCGGCGCGGATTTCCTCGGTGAGGCGCGCCTTGAGGCCGGAAAACTCCGGCGAGGTCTTGATCGTGTAATGCCTCGGATACGGCAGATCGATGGCAAGATCGGCCTTGATGCGTCCCGGCCGCGCGCTCATCACCAGGCAGCGCGAAGCGATGAAGATCGCCTCCTCGATGTCGTGGGTCACGAACAGCACGGTTTTCTTCTCGCGCTCCCAGATGCCGAGCAACAGTTCCTGCATCAGCTCGCGGGTCTGGTGGTCGAGCGCGCCGAAGGGCTCGTCCATCAGCAGCATGCGCGGGTCGTTGGCCAGGGCGCGGGCGATCGCGGTGCGCTGCTGCATGCCGCCCGAAAGCTGTTTCGGAAAGTGGCTCTCGAAGCCGGAGAGGCCGACTTTGTCGATGAAGCCTTGCGCGATCTCGAGCTGCTGCGCGCGCGCAAGGCCGCGTTCGCGCAGGCCGAAGCAGACGTTGTCGCGCACCGTCAGCCACGGGAAGAGCGTGTAGCTCTGGAACACCATGCCGCGGTCGGCGCCGGGGCGGTCGATGCGCAGGCCGTCGAGTTCGACCACCCCGGCCGTGGGTGTGTCCAGCCCCGCGACGATGCGCAGCAAGGTGCTCTTGCCGCAGCCGCTCGGGCCGAGGATGGTGACGAAATCGTTTTCCTCGATGTCGAGGTCGGTCGCCTGAAGCGCGAGCGTCTTGTCGAAACGGCGCTCGACGCCGCGGATGCGCAGGAAGCTCATCGCCCGAGCAGCGCCCACGGGAACAGCCTGCGATTCGCCCACTTGAACCCCATGTCGCTCGCCAGTCCGATCAGGCCGATGACGATGATGCCGAAGATGATCTGGTCGGTCGCGAGCAGCGCCTGGCTGTCGGTGATCATGTGGCCGATGCCGCTGGATGCACCAATGAGTTCAGCCACGATCACATACGTCCAGGCCCAGCCCAACACCATGCGCAGCGTTTCGGCAATCTGCGGCGCCGCACCGGGCACCAGCACGCGGCGCACCAGGCTGCGGTCGGTGGCGCCCAGCGTGTACGCGGCTTCAACCAGATCGCGCCGCGTCTGGCCCACGATCACGGCAATCATCAACACCAGGTTGAAGAAGCTGCCGATGAAGATGACGGCGAGTTTTTGCTTTTCGCCAATACCCGCCCACAGGATGAGCAGCGGAATGAACGCGCTGGCCGGCAGGTAGCGGGCAAAGCTGATGAAGGGCTCGAAGAAGGCTTCGATGGGCTTGTACGCGCCCATGGCCACGCCCAGCGGCACGGCCAGCAGCGCGGCCAGGATGAAGCCGCCGAGCACGCGCCACACGGTCATGCCGATGTCGCCGGCAAAGCCCATTTCAGTGAGCAGCGTGTAGCCGCTCTTGACCATGGTGAGCGGGTCGGCCAGAAAGGTTTTGCTCACAAAGCCGCCCAGCGTGGCCAGCGCCCACACGGCCACGAAGACGACGAAGAAGCTCACGCCCAGCGCCACGCGCGCGCTGGGTGAGACGGGCGTGAGCGGCTTCATTCGGCGGCCGGCGCGTTCACTTCAAAAAGCGCGTATCGGCCAGCTTGGACATGTCGGGCAGCGCCTTGATGATGCCGGCCTCGAGCAGCAACTCGGCCGCTTCCTTGCTGAACGCGGCATGCTCGCCGGCGAAGAACTTCTGGTTCGCATCGCGGTCTTGCCAGCGCAGGTAGGCCGCGCTCTTTTCGAAGGCCTCGCCCGTTTGCTTGACGTCGGCGCCCATGATCTCGAAGCTCTTCTTCGGGTCTGATTTGATCAAGGCCACCGCATCAAAGTAGGCATCGGCCAGCGCCTTGGCGGCCTTGGGGTTCTCAGTCAAAAACTTCGGCGTGCAGCCGAAGGTGTCCATGATCATCGGGTAGTCGAGCGTGGTGGCGATGATCTTGCCGGCTTCGGGCTTGGCGCGCACCGCGCCCAGGTAGGGCTCGTAGGTCATGGCGGCGTCGATGCCATCGGTGCCGGCGATCATGGCGTTGGCCGCGGCCTGCGGCTCCAGGTTCACGACCTTCACGTCTTTCAAGCTCAAGCCATTTTTGCGCAGCATCCAGGCCAGGGTGAAGTACGGCGCCGTGCCCGGTGCGCTGGCGGCCACCGTCTTGCCTTTCAAGTCGCTGATCTTGGTGATGTTGGGTTTGACCACCATGCCATCGGCGCCGAAGCTCTTGTCCAACTGAAAGATCTGCGTCGTGGCCACGCCGTTGGCATTCCACACGACCCAGGTTTCCACCGTGGTGGCGGCGCATTGAATGTCGCCCGAGGCGATGGCAAGGTGGCGGTCTTTTTGCGGAATCTTCTTGATGCTCACATCGAGCCCATGCTTCTTGAACAGGCCGGCCTCCTTGGCCAGGGTGAGCGGGGCAAAGCCGGTCCAGCCCGACATGCCAATGGCGACCTTGGTTTCTTGCGCCAGGGCCGGCGGGGCCATCAGGCCCAGGGTGGCACTGGCCAGCAAAGCGGTGGTGGTGAAGGACTTCATGCGTGTGACTCCGGGGTTGAACAAAGCAAGGGCGAGATGATCGCGCCCGCGCCGGCCAGGGCGCTGAGGGTTTCCCATGCCGCTCGGCGCTGCTGGCGCTGCTGGCGCTTCTGCCCGATGCAGGCTATGCGCGATCGGGTGCCCACAGCGCCGGCAGCCCGGGCAGGCCGCGAAACACGGGGGACAGCGCGCCGCTGGTCACCAACGCGGTGGCGCGCTCGATGTCGGGCGCCAGATAACGATCCTGCTCCACCGACGGGCACTGCGCGCGCAGCAAAGCCTGCGCCGCTTCAAGCGCCGGGCTGCTGCGCAGCGGGCGCAGGAACTCGATGCCCTGCGCCGCGGCCAGCAGCTCGATGCCCAGGATGTGCGCGGTGTTGGTGATCATGGCCTGCAAGCGCCGCGCGGCAAACGTGGCCATCGAGACATGGTCTTCCTGGTTGGCCGAGGTGGGCAGGGAATCGACACTGGCCGGGTGCGCCAGCGATTTGTTCTCACTGGCCAGCGCCGCGGCGGTGACGTGCGCAATCATGAAGCCACTGTTCAGCCCGGGCTCGCGCGCCAGGAACGGCGGCAGGCGCGACACGCCGGCATCGATCAGCATGGCAATGCGCCGCTCGGCAATGGCACCCACTTCGGCAATCGCCAGCGCCATGCCGTCGCAGGCCAGCGCCACCGGTTCGGCGTGGAAGTTGCCGCCGGACACCATCTCGCCGGCATCCGCAAACGAATCGGTAAAGACCAGCGGGTTGTCGGTCACCGCATTGGCCTCGCGCAACAGCACGCGCGCGGCGTGGCGCAGGTTGTCCAGACAAGCGCCCACCACCTGGGGCTGGCAGCGCAGGCTGTACGGGTCTTGCACGCGGTCGTCGCCCTCGCGGTGTGAGGCCCGGATGCTGCTGCCGGCCAGCAACGCGCGGTAATACTGGGCCACGTCGATCTGCCCGGGCTGGCCGCGCAGGGCGTGGATGCGGGCATCGAACGGCCCGTCGCTGCCGCGCGCCGCATCGACCGTGAGCGCGCCGATCACCAGCGCGGCTTCCAGCACCGGCTCGAAGCTGAACAAGGCGTGCAGCGCCAGCGCGGTGGAGACTTGCGTGCCGTTGATCAGCGCCAGGCCTTCCTTGGCCTGGAGCGTGAGCGGCGCGATGCCCGCGGCGGCCAACACGGCTGCGGCACCCTGGCGTTCGCCCGCGACCAGGAATTCACCCTCGCCGATCAGGGCCAGGCTCAGGTGCGCCAGCGGCGCCAGGTCACCCGACGCGCCCACCGAGCCCTGGCCCGGCACATACGGCACCAGGCCGGCGTTGTGCACCGCCAGCAGGGTGTCGATGACTTCAAGCCGCACCCCACTGGCCCCGCGCGCCAGCGAAGCCGCCTTCAGCGCCAGCACCAAACGCACGACTGCAGCGGACAACGGCGCGCCCACCCCCACACTGTGCGAACGGATCAGGTTAAGTTGCAACATGGCCAGGTCGGCCGCGCTGATGCGCGTGGACGCCAGCTTGCCAAAGCCCGTGTTGACGCCGTAGACCGGCGAGCTGCCGGCCGCGGCGCGCTGCACCACGGCGGCGCTGGCGTGGATGGCGGGCAGGGCTTGCGGGTCGAGCCGAAGCGGTTGACAGGCGGTGTGCAGGGCTTGCAGGCTTTCCAGGCTCAAACTACCGGGGTGCAGGATCATTCGGTCACCCTTTGCCGTAGGGCCCCAGGAGGCGCTCGCCGTTGAAATGAATCAAGTGTGACGGCGAATCGGCGACCCAGACTTCTGTTTCCCAGGCGATGGCGCTCAGGTAGCGCGCCATCGTTACGCAGTCAGGCACGGCGGTGATGTAGACAAGATCAGCTCTCGAGCCGGCAAACTGCCGCGCAAGTTCAGCGCGGCGCTTGCTGTCCATGGGTCCGTGGCTGGTGACTGCGTCCACCAGCAGCAACCAATTTCTTGCTGCGTAGTGAAGCACGACATCGGGCATCTGGCCGTGCGCATCGACATCCACGCCAAGTGCGCCCAGCAACGAATCATCGAAGTAGCCCCACTTCTCGCTGGTGTCGCCCACGTATACCAGCGCACTGCCGGGTGCGAAGCGCGGCGCGAAGTCTTCGACAACGGCCCGAATCAAATCGCTGTGCGAGCCCGGGCTGAGTTGGATGGTCTGGCCGGGAGCCAGCACGACGGGCAGCAGCGAAAACTGCCTCTCGTGCGCGATGCGGGCTCCGACGCCACGCAAGTGGTTTGGGAGGCCAGGCATCAGAGCTGCACCGACAACTGCCAATTTGAAGACTTTGCCCGTGCCAGGATTTCGGGCACAGACGTGAGGCACAACTCACCGGTGAGTTTGTTGTAGAGCGCGACCAGATGCCGTGTCCCCAATGCCTCGGCTGCCACGATTTCACTCTCAGTCAATGCGAAAAAGAATCCGCTGAAACCTGGTTTCACGCGAGCCTGGTTGGCACTCTTGATTTCAACGAAGCACATGCCGGGCAGCGCGGCGCTGACTGCCGCCTCGTCGGAAAAGTTGATCCCTGACGTGCCGGACAGCGAAATGGCATCGAAGCTTGATCCCTTGATGGTGACGCCCGTTTCGCGAAGGGCCGCAAGAAGAACCTTGAGGGCGTTTCCCTTCGGCCGCGGAACCCAATATTCCATCTCTGAAAGCGCAACGACTTCGCCCGCGGCGACGCTCTTGCTGGCAAAGCGCTCGATGTGAGCTCGTTTGGCTTGGACGATCTCGATGAGTTTCACGGCGGCATTCTGCAGCCGGTGTGCGCCGTCGCACATGGCACGGGTCGCGATCGCGACTGGCGAGGCTCCCAACGCCGCGCACGTCAATCCCCCAGCATCGGCAAATTCAACCCCTGCTCGCGCGCGCACGCCACCGCCTCGGCATAGCCCGCATCGGCATGCCGCATCACGCCCGTGGCCGGGTCGTTCCACAGCACGCGCTCGATGCGCCGGGCCGCGGTGTCGGTGCCGTCGCACACCACCACCATGCCGGCATGCTGCGAATAGCCCATGCCCACGCCGCCGCCGTGGTGCAGGCTGACCCAGGTGGCGCCGCTGGCGGTGTTGAGCAAGGCGTTGAGCAAAGGCCAGTCGCTGACGGCATCACTGCCGTCAAGCATGCTCTCGGTTTCGCGGTTGGGGCTGGCCACCGAGCCGGAATCGAGGTGGTCACGGCCGATCACGATGGGCGCCTTGAGCTCGCCGCTCTTCACCATTTCGTTGAACGCCAGGCCAGCGCGGTGGCGCTCGCCCATGCCGATCCAGCAGATGCGCGCGGGCAGGCCCTGGAAGGCGATGCGCTCGCGGGCCATGTCGAGCCAGCGGTGCAGGTGGGCGTCGTGCGGGAACAGTTCTTTCATCTTCGCGTCGGTCTTGTAGATGTCTTGCGCGTCACCACTCAGCGCCACCCAGCGGAACGGCCCCTTGCCGCGGCAGAACAGCGGGCGAATGTAGGCCGGCACGAAACCCGGGAAAGCAAAGGCATCGGCCACGCCGGCATCGAACGCCACCTGGCGGATGTTGTTGCCGTAGTCCACCGTGGGCACGCCCTGGGCCTGGAAGGCGAGCATGGCGCGCACATGCGCCACGCAGCTCTGCGCGGCGGCGTGGCGCAGTTCGGCGTGCTGGGCTGCGTCGGCTTGCGCGCGCTGCCAGCGCTGCACGCTCCAGCCCGCCGGCAGGTAGCCGTTGATGAGGTCGTGGGCGGAGGTTTGATCGGTCACCAGATCGGGCTTGACGCCGCGGCGCACCAGTTCGGGCAGCAGTTCGGCGGCGTTGCCCAGCAGGCCCACCGACACCGCGCGCCCGGCCGCGGTGTGGCGCTGGATGCGCGCCAGCGCGTCGTCAAGGTCACTGGCCTGTTCGTCCAGATAGCGGGAGCGCAGGCGAAAGTCGATGCGGCTCTGTTGGCACTCGATGTTCAGCGAGCAGTAGCCCGCGAAACTGGCCGCCAGGGGCTGGGCACCGCCCATGCCGCCCAAGCCGGCGGTTAATATCCAGCGCCCGTTTGCCTGGCCACCAAAGTGCTGCCGCGCGGCTTCCACAAACGTTTCGTAAGTGCCTTGGATGATGCCCTGGCTGCCGATGTAGATCCAACTCCCGGCCGTCATCTGCCCGTACATCATCAGGCCCTTGCGGTCGAGTTCGTTGAAGTGTTCCCAGGTGGCCCATTTGGGCACCAGGTTCGAATTGGCCAGCAGCACGCGCGGCGCATCAGCGTGCGTGCGGAACACGCCCACGGGCTTGCCGCTTTGGATGAGCAGGGTTTCGTCTTCACGCAATTCGCGCAGTGCTTGCAGGATGGCCTCGAAGCAGGCCCAGTTGCGCGCGGCCTTGCCGATGCCGCCGTACACCACCAGCGCAGCGGGGTTCTCGGCCACATCAGGATCCAGATTGTTTTGCAACATTCTGTAAGCGGCCTCAATCTGCCAGTTATAACAGGACAATGCATCGCCAACCGGACTTTTGACGGTTCGCGGCTGTGCGGCGAGTTGTCCTGTGGATAGATCGGTCATGTGTGACTCCCGGCCAACAAGTCGTCGGCTCAAGCTCAATGTACTTGTCTAGACAATGAGGCGCAAGTAGCATCACCCCATGGCAGTTCACCACCCCTACGAGCGCGTCAAGCTGTTCCTGAAGAAGGGCCTGGAAAAAGGCCGTTGGCCACCCGGCAAGCTGATGCCCTCCGAGGCTGAACTGGTGCATCAATTCAGCGTCAGCCGCATGACGGTGAACCGCGCCATCCGCGACTTGCAGGCTGAAGGGCTCGTCAACCGCACGCAGGGGCTGGGCACCTTCGCGGCGCCGCGGCACAAGCTGGCCTCCACCTTGACCATCCGCGACCTGCACGACGAAATCTCGCACCGCGGCCGCGCCCACCAGGCGCGCGTGCACCTGGCGCGCGAAGAAGCGGCCGGCACGCGCCTGGCCGCGCAGTTGGGCCTGGCCAAGGGCGACACCGTCTTCCACACCCTGGTGGTTCACTTCGAAGACGGTGTGCCGTTGCAATCAGAAGACCGCTTCGTCAACCCCGCCTTCGCGCCCGGCTACCTGGAGGTCGATTTCACCGCCACCACGCCCACCAGCTACTTGCTGCAGGTGGCGCCGTACTGGGAGGCGCAGTACTCCATCGAGGCCAGCCTGCCCACGGCGCAAGAGGCGTTCTTGCTGCGCATCCAGCGCACCGACCCCTGCCTCATCGTCACCCGCCGCACCGCGGCGCGCAACGTGCCCATCACCCTGGCGCGGCTGGTGCACCCCGGTAACCGCTACATTCTGAGCGGTGAGTTCAAACCGTGAGCGCGCCCCCAGGCCGACGAGTACGTCGTCCGCCCCCCGAGGGGGTGTGGGCAAAGTGGCAGAGCCACATTTGCCCACGCCCCGCATCACGCCCGAGCTGATTGAGCACTACGCGCGCGATGGCGCGGTGTGTGTGCGCGACCTGCTCAGCCCCGCCCAGGTGGCACGGCTGCGCCAGGGCATCGATGCCAACCTGGCCACACCCAGCGCGCGCGCCAAGGTGGCCAGCAGCGCCGGCGACCCGGGCCTGTTCATCGAAGACTTCTGCAACTGGCAACACAACGCCGCCTACCGCGAG
>JAYUQE010000443.1:0-3042 GCA_043756905.1 Burkholderiales bacterium
GGTGGCCCTGCAGGAAGGCAACGAACGCAAGTTGGAGCAAATGCGCGCCACGGTGGACGAAAAGCTCCACGCCACGCTTGAGCAACGCCTGGGTGAAAGCTTCAAGCAGGTGGCCGAACGGCTGGAGCAGGTGCACCGCGGCCTGGGCGACATGCAGAACCTGGCGCGCGACGTGGGGTCGCTCAACCGGGTGCTCACCAACGTCAAGTCACGTGGAACGTTTGGCGAGGTGCAGTTGCAGGGCCTGCTCGAACAGGTGTTCACCACCACCCAGTACGAACGCAACGTGGAAACCGTTCCCGGCAGCGGCGCGCGGGTGGAATTTGCCATTCGGCTGCCGGGCCGCAATGAATCCGACGGTGGCTTGTGGCTGCCCATCGACGCCAAGTTTCCGCGTGAAGACTATGAGCGCTTGTTGCAGGCCCAAGACCTGGCCGATGCGCCGGGGGCCGAAGCCGCCGCCAAGGCGATTGAAACGCGGCTGCGCCTGGAGGCCAGGACGATCAAGGAGAAGTACCTGGCCGCGCCGCACACCACCGACTTCGCCATCCTCTTCGTGCCCACTGAGGGCTTGTACGCCGAAGCCTTGCGCCGCCCCGGGCTGGTGGAGGCGATGCAGCGCGAGCACCGCGTGATGCTCGCCGGCCCCACCACCTTGCTGGCCATGCTGTCGAGCCTGCAAATGGGTTTTCGCACCCTGGCGCTGGAAAAGCGCAGCGTCGAAGTGTGGGAGGTGCTCGGCGCGGTGAAGACCGAGTTCGCGCAATTCGGCGCCATCCTGGTCAAGACGCGCAAGAAGCTCGACGAAGCCAGCAACACCATCAGCCTGGCCGAGCGCCGCACGCGCGTGATGGGGCGGGAGTTGAGAAACGTCGAGTCACTGCCCGCGCAGCGCTCGCGCGCGCTGCTGCCGGGGCTTGACGATGAACTGCCCGACGGCGTGAACGAAAACGTCGATGACGGTTGAACCGAACGCCAGGCAAGGTTTCAGTCGGGTCCTGCTGGCCTTGATCGCCAGCCAGGTGGGTGTGCACGCCGCCATGGCCGGCGTGCGCATGGCCGCGCCCTTGCAGGCCTTGCGCGACGGCCAGAGCGCGCTCAGCGTGGGCATGATGCTGGCCCTGTACGCCGCCGCGCCGGTGCTGATCGCCCTGCCGGCCGGGCGCCTGGCGGACCGGCTGGGTTACCACCGGCCGGCGCAACTGGCCATCATCGCGGCCGTGCTCGGGGCCTTGCTGGCGGCGCTGAGCACGCTGGCACCGCAGCCCTGGCGGTTTGGTTTGCTGGGGCTTGCTGCGCTGCTGCTGGGCTCGGGCGCCAACGTCATCCAGATCGCCACCCAGCACACCGCGGGCACCACGGCGCGAGACGCCACCGAGCGCGTGCGCGTGTTCAGCTGGCTGGGCGTGGCGCCAGCGTTGTCGAACGTGGTGGGGCCGGTGCTGGCCGGTTTCGTGATCGACGGCTTTGGCTTCGGCTGGGCCTATGTGGCGCTGGCGCTGTTGCCGCTGGCGAGCGCATGGGCGGCGCGCCAGGTGCCACGCCGCGCGCCGCGCGCACCACCGAGCGAGCCGGGCGAATCAGGAAGAGGCCAGACTGCATGGGACTTGTTCAACGCCCCTGGCATGCGCCGCCTGATGAGCGTGAACTGGTTGCTGTCTTCAGCTTGGGATGTGCACACCTTTGCCGTGCCCATCCTGGGCCATGAATACGGCTTCAGTGCCAGCAGCATCGGCCTGGTGCTGGGCAGCTTCACGCTGGCGGTGAGCGGCGTGCGCCTGGTGGTGCCGCTGCTGGCGCACCGCATTGAGCGCAGCGCCGTGCTCGGCGGGGCCATGCTGGCCACCGGCCTGGTGATGCTGGCCTATCCCTTTGCCACCACACCCTGGCTGATGGTGGGTTGCGCGCTGGCCATGGGCCTGGCCATGGGCGCGGTGCAGCCGATGATCATGTCCACTTTGCACGACCTGGCGCCGCCGCACCGCCATGGCCAGGCGATTGCGCTGCGCTCGATGGTGATGAACGGCTCCAGCACCTTGATGCCGCTGCTCTTCGGTGTGGCCGGTGCCGCGGTGGGCGCAGCCTCGCTGTTCTGGTTCTTCGGTGCGGCACTGGGTGCCGGCTCGTTGCTGGCCCGCAAGATGAAGTTGGCACAGGCTTAGAGCCTGCTGAAGACCGATCTGAAACCGGGCTGAAAGCGGCCTAAAACCGCAACCCCGGCGGCTGCGCCACCGGCGCATCGGGCGCGCGTGGCGCCGGCGCTGCGGCCACCGGTGCCGGTGCGGGCGCCGGTTTGGGCTCGACGCGCGCCACCAGCGGCGTGGTGGCCGGTGGCTGCCAACCCGTGGGCAGGCGCGATTCGCGCGGGTAGCCGGCGGCGTCGATGTAGCTGGCCCATTCCGTTGGCGCCAGGCCGCGCAGGGCTTGGCTGCCGATGGTCAACGAGGGCACGGTGCGCGCGCCGACCAGGCGTTGCAGCGCCGCGCCATCTTCATCGTTGCTGATGCGCTTTTCGCTGTATGGCACGCCGCGCTGCACAAGCCATTCGCGGGCCGCTTCACACGGCGAGCAATCAGCCGTGCTGTACAGCGTGACGGGGTAGCGCAGTGCGATCTGGCGCAGTTCAAGCGGCAAGGGCGTCGAGGTGCTGGCTGCGCGCGCGTCACCTGTTTTCAATGCGCTGACTTTGGCGGTGGCACCCACCGGCGGGCGGTCGGTGTAGGTGATGCGGCCATCGGCGCCAACCACCTTGTACTGCGCCTGGCTGGCGCCGCACAGCCCAACCAGCGCCGCGGCGGCCAGGCGCAGGCCAAACTGCGGGGTGAACAGGGCAGGGTGGATCATGGCAGGCCTCGGTCACGGATTGACAGGCCGCCGCACACGACGGCCAGACGTGGAATTTAACCTACGCCAGCATGCGCCATCAGGCCAGGCCGATGCTGCACAGCAAGGCATCGATACTTGGTTCACGGCCTTTGAAGGCCACGAAGCTGGCCATGGCGCTGCGGCTGCCGCCGGTTTCCAGAATGGCCTGGCGAAAGC
>JAYUQE010000444.1:0-8209 GCA_043756905.1 Burkholderiales bacterium
ACTGTACGAACGCCTGGCATTGGTCATGCCTCATGAAGCACGCTATAGCCGGCACGCACAGGCCGTTGCTGCGCTGCTGGCCCAGCCCACCGCCGCGCCGGCGCCCGTAGCGCAGGTTGAATCAAGCCAGTGATCAGGGCGCAGATGGGCCAGCCGCGTGCGCGGGCTGTGACTCGCGCCCATCCTGCTGCTCTTGCAGCAGCCGCCACATTACCTTGCCCGAGCCGCTCTTGGGCAAGGCATCGACAAACGCCACCAGGCGCGGTGCCTTGTACGCCGCCATGTGCTCGCGGGCCCAATCAATGACCTGCTGCTCGCTGACCTGGCCGCGCGCTTCACTGCGCAGCACGACCAGGGCCTTGACGGTTTCGCCGCGGTAGGCGTCGCGCGCCGCAATCACGCAGGCCTCTTGCACCCAGGGGCACTTGAACAGCAGCAGTTCCACCTCCGACGGCCAGACCTTGTAGCCGCTGGCGTTGATCATTCGCTTGAGGCGGTCGGTGATGAAGAAGTAGCCTTCAGCGTCCATGTGGCCCAGGTCGCCGGTGCGGAAGAACGACTTGCCTTCGAATTCGACAAAGGCCTGCGCCGTGGCCTCGGGCTGGCGCCAATAGCCTTTGAAGACCTGCGGGCCGTTGACGATGATTTCGCCTTGCTCGCCGGGCGGCATTTCTTGCAACGTGAGCGGGTCCACCACGCGCGAATCGGTGCCGAAGATCGGGATGCCCAGGCATTGCAGCTTGGCTCGCTCGGGCGGGTTGTTGTGGCTGGGCGCGGCGGTTTCGGTCAGGCCATAACCTTCGGCGAAAGTCAGGCCGAATTCATCGATCAAGCGCTGCGCCACGGCCTGCGGCATGGCCGCGCCGCCGCCGGAAATGTTGCGCAGCGAGCTGAAGTCGAAGCGCTTGTAGTTGGGGCTGGCGAACAGGTCGATCACCATGGTGGGTATGGCCACCCAGTGGCTCACCTGCCAGCGCGCGATGCTGCGCCCGGCCAGTTCACGATCCCAGCGCGGCAAGATCACCAGCGTGGCGCCGGCATACACCGCGCCGAGCACGCTGACCACCATGCCGGTGATGTGGAACATCGGCACCACGGCCAGCGCCACCGTCTCGGGCCCGCTGTGGCTCCACTGGCCGATCACCGTGTTGTGCATCAAGCCGCGGTGGGTGTGCATGCAGCCCTTGGGCAGGCCGGTGGTGCCCGAGGTATAGGGCAGCAAGGCCAGGTCGTCACCCTGCGCGGTGTGCGGTGTGGGGCGCAGGTTGCGCGCCAGGGCTTCGAGCCAGTGCGTGTGGCCTTCGGGCAAGGGCGGCGTGGCGCGCAGCCAGGCTGCGGTGGTGGCGTTGGGTGCGTCTTCGGGGGCGATGGCCACGGGCAACGCATCGGCGTAGCTGGCCACCAGCACGGCGCGCACGCGCTGCATCGGCACCAGTTCGCTGTTGGCAGCGGCCACGGTGGCGGCCAGGTCGGCGCTGCAGATCACCGCTTTGGTGTCGGGGTCGGTCAGGTAGTGGCCGAATTCGTCGGCCTTGTTCATCGGGTTCACCGGCACCACCACGGCGTCAGCCCTCAAGATGGCATACACCGCCACCAGGTACTGCGGGCAGTTCTGCATGAACAGCGCCACCCGGTCGCCCTTGGCCACACCCTGCGCTTGCAGCCAGCCGGCCAGGGCCAGGGCCTGTGCTTTCAGCTCGGCGTAGCTCAGCTCACGGCCGAAGAAGATGCAGGCGGGCTTGGCGGGGTAGCGCGTGGCGCTGACTTCGAGGTTGAACCAGAGCGAGGTTTGCGGCACCACCAGCTCGCGCGGCAAGCGACGTGGCCAATGGGCATGGTGCGGGCGGTCGGTCACAGTGGATCCCTCTGGGTTGGCGGCGCGGCGCCAGGCGTTGCTCGGATCAGGTGTCGCGGTCAGTGGTCGCAATCAGTTCTCGCAATCAGTTCTCGCAGTCAGTGGTCGCAATCAGTTGTCGCATTGGCCCCGGCGCGCCGGCTTGAATGCGACACCGTGCCAGGTCTTGAGCGCCACTGCGCCGTCTTGCAGGGTCAAGCTGGGTGTGGCCTGCATGGCGTAGGCCCAGCGGCTGGTTTCGCCACCCTGGCCCAGCGTGAGCTGGCGTCCGTCGATGCGGCCCTGCCCGGCCCAGCTCGCGCGCCCGGCGCGCAAGCTGGCTTGCACCTGCTGGAAGCGCTGCTGCACCACCAGGCTGGCGCGTTGGCTGCCCTTTCGTGCACACCACAGGCCGCGCAGCGGCGCGGGCACCACCCACAAGTGGGCGCGGCTGAGCTTTTCGCGGCCCACCGCCTTGTCGGGAACGTCAAGCGTGATGCTGCGCTCGGGCGCCCAGTCACCCAAGTCCCAATCGTGCGAAACGATGCGCGTGCCCGGAGCCAGTTGCAGCAGTGCCGGGCGCAGTTGCAGGTTGATTTCAGGCAGCAGGTACATGGTGATGACGCTGGCCTGGGCCAGGTCGGTCTTGAACAGATCCTGCACTTCGAAGCGGGCTTGCTGCGCCACACCCGCGGCCTGCGCGTTGCGGCGGCTGCGTTCCACCAGGTCGGGCACGATCTCCACGCCCAGCCCGCGAGCGCCGAAGAAGCGCGCGGCGCTGATGACGATGCGGCCGTCGCCCGAGCCCAGGTCGAGCACGAAGTCGCTGGCCTTCACATCGGCCAGTTTCAACATGGCCATCACCACGCTGTCGGGTGTGGTGATGAAGGGCACTTCTTCCTGCCCTCGCGCGGCGGGCCCGGCCAGCAGCAGCAGCGCGGCCAGGGCCGTACCACCCACAAGCTTCAGCGCGGCCTGCATCGCGGCCGTCACATCACCGCGCCGAGTTGCCACGGCACAAACTCGTTCTGGCCATAACCATGCAGTTCGCTCTTGGTGGCCCGGCCCGAGGCGGTGGCCAGCATCAGCGCGAAGATGCGTTGGCCCACTTCGTCCACCGTTTCGTCGCCGTCGATGATGCTGCCGCAGTTGATGTCCATGTCTTCTTCCTGCTTGTGCCACAGCGCCGTGTTGGTGGCCAGCTTGAGCGAAGGCGACGGCGCGCAGCCATAGGCCGAGCCACGCCCGGTGGTGAAGCAGATGAGGTTGGCGCCGCCCGCCACCTGCCCGGTGGCCGAGACAGGGTCGTAACCCGGCGTGTCCATGTAGACGAAACCGCGGGCTTGAACGGCCTGGGCGAATTCATACACCGCCACCAGGTTGGTGGTGCCACCCTTGGCGATGGCGCCCAGGCTTTTTTCCAGAATCGTCGTCAACCCGCCGGCCTTGTTGCCGGCCGACGGGTTGTTGTCCATCTGCATGCCATTGCGCGCGGTGTATTGCTCCCACCAGGCGATGCGCTGCAGCAGTTTGGCCGCCACATCGGGGTGCGCGGCGCGGCGAGTGAGCAGGTGTTCGCCGCCGTAGATTTCAGGCGTCTCACTCAGGATGGCGCTGCCGCCGTGGCGCACCAGGCGGTCCACCGCAGCGCCGAGCGCGGGGTTGGCGCTGATGCCGGAGTAGCCGTCGCTGCCGCCGCATTGCAGGCCCACGGTCAAGTAGCTGGCCGGCACGGGCTGGCGCCGCACGCGGTTGGCATCGGGCAACAGGCTGTTGATAATGTCCACACCGCGTGCCACGGTGCGCCGGGTGCCACCCGTGTCTTGAATGTTGAAAGTGACCAGGTGCGCACCTTCTTCCAGGCCTTCTTGCGCGATCAGGCCTTGGATCTGGTTGGTTTCGCAGCCCAGGCCCACCACCAGCACGGCACAGAAGTTGGCGTGGCGCGCGTAGCCGCCCAGGGTGCGGCGCAGCACGCGCAGTTCCTCGCCCTCGCTGTCGGTGGCGCAACCCATGCCGTGGGTCAGTGCGACCACGCCATCGACATTCGGATACGGCGCCAGCGCTTCGGGGTGGATGTCGCGGCGGAAGTGGTCGGCGATGGCGCGCGCCGCGGTGGCCGAGCAGTTCACGCTGGTCAGCACGCCGATGTAGTTGCGCGTGGCCACGCGGCCGTCGGCGCGCACGATGCCTTCGAACGTGGCCGGCTGGGCCACGAACGCCGTGGCCTGCGCCCCGGCACCCGGCTCGTGCACGCGCTCAAAGGCGCTGTAGGCCAGGTTGTGGCTGTGCACATGCTGGCCCGGGGCGATGGCCTGGGTGGCGCTGCCGATGATCTGGTTGTAGCGCCGCACCGGCTGGCCGGCGGCCAGCGCGCGCGAGGCCAGCTTGTGGCCCGGCGGCACCAGGCCGGCCACGGTGATGCCTTCGGCGTCGATGCGGCTGCCGCCGAGCAATTGGCGCCGGGCGATGACGACATCGTCATTCGGGTGGATGCGGATGGTGGGAGGTGCGCTCATGGTCATCGGGCACTATAGCCTCGGGTGGCCTTTTACAATCGCCCGCTCGCCCAGGCCAACTTGCCATGACACCTTCGCAAACCGCACGCCGGCGCTTGATGTTGAAGACCTTGACCGTGCTGGCCGCGGGCGCAAGCAGCAGCGCACACCGTGGCGCACACGGCGGCGCACGCGCCCTGGGCACGCCGCCGGGCGCGGTGGTGTTGACGGTCAGCGGCAAGGTCAGCCACCCGGGCGGCGACGCGCGCTTCGACATGGCGATGCTTGAAGCCCTGGCGCAGCGCAGCTTCACCACGCGCACGCCCTGGTATCCGCAAGCGCGCAAGTTCACCGGCCCGTTGCTGCGCGAGGTGTTGAGCCAGGCCGGTGCGCGTGGCGACCAGGTGCGCGCGATTGCGCTGAACGACTACCGCATCGACATCCCGATGGACGACCTACTGCGCTACGACGTGCTGCTGGCCCGGCTGCTGGACGACAAGCCCATGGCGGTGCGCGACAAAGGGCCGTTGTTCATCGTCTACCCGTTTGAAGAGCGGCCCGAGTTGCGCAACACCGTTTACTACAGCCGCTGTGCATGGCAGCTCAAGGCGCTGCAAGTCCTTTGATGCGCAGCGCCTGGCGGCCCAGCTGGCTCGGCGTGGTGGGCCTGCTGCTGGCGCTGGGACTGGCCGCCGCGGGCTGGCTGCAAACGCGCCAGCATGGCCTGCTCAACCAGACGCTGCGCAACCAGGACGACTATGTTGTGCTGACGTTGTTTCAGTTCGAGACCGAGTACTTTCGCCTGCGTGAAGAACTTGCCCGCAACCTGGCCATGGCGCAGCCCGACTGGGCGGCGCAGCAACTGCGTTATGACATCTGGGTCAGCCGCGTCGGGTTGTTGCGCGAAGGCCGCGCGGTGCGGCTGCTCGAAGGCACGCCCAGTATCAAAAGCGACTTGCAGGCGATCGAGCGCTTCGTCGTTCAGGCTGATCAGTACTTCGGCGTCGGTGCCCAGGGGTACCCGTCCGAAGCTCAGCGCGCCCAACTGCTGGCCGAGCTCAACGCGCTGCTCGAACCCATCCATGGCCTGACGCTGCGCGCGGCCCAACATGTGGCCGCGCAAACAGCGTCGCGCACCGCGGCCGTGCGCGAGCAAAACGCCATCGGCCTGGCGCTGACCCTGTTCCTGTCGGCGTTGACATTGGCCTTCGGCCTGATCGCCATGGACCAGATGCGCCGCCAGCGCCAACGCCGCATGGCGCTGGAAACGCTGGCCGACAACCTGCGCCAGGCGCGCACCCAGGCCGACGCCGCCAACCAGGCCAAGACCGTGTTCCTGGCCCACATGAGCCATGAGATCCGCACCCCGTTCCAGGGTGTGCTGGGCATGCTGTCGCTGCTGCGCGATACGCCGCTGGCGCCGCGGCAGATCGACCTGCTGCGCACGGCCACCGATTCGGCCGACCACTTGCTGCGCGTGCTCAACGACATCCTCGACCTTTCGCAGCTCGAATCCGGCCACATGGCGCTGGCGCAGGGGCCGGTCGACCTGCGCCGCCTGTTGCACGAAACCGAAGCCTTGATGCAACCGCAGGCAATGAAGAAGGACTTGCGCCTGAACGTGCAGTGCAGCCAGGCAGTGCCACCCTGGGTGCTGGCCGACGAAACCCGGCTCAAGCAGATCATCTTCAACCTGCTGAGCAACGCCATCAAGTATTCCGAGCAGGGTGAGGTGCTGCTCGATCTGGCGCCGCTGGGCGAGCCCGCACAACGCTTGCGCCTGACCGTCACCGACCACGGCCCCGGCATCGACGAAGCCACCCAGGCGCGGCTGTTTCGACCCCAGCACAGCGGCTGCGCGGTGCGTGCGCACAGCGCCGACGGTGCCGGCCTGGGGCTGGAGATTTCGCACGGCCTGGCGCGCCTGATGGGCGGCGAATTGAGCGTGCACAGCGCCCTGGGCCAGGGCAGCAGCTTCGTGCTGACCCTGCCTTTGCGTGCGGCCCCGGCGCCACCACCCAGCAGCCTGCCGCGGCCCCACAGTGCGGCGCACGCGCTGCGCATCCTGGTGGCCGAAGACCACCCCGTGAACCGGCAGTTCCTCGGCGCCTTGCTCGAAGGCATGGGGCACAGCGCGGTGTTCGCCGGCAACGGCCGCGAAGCCGTGGCGCTGGCCGCGGCGCAGCGTTTCGATCTGGTGCTGATGGATCTGCACATGCCCGAAATGGACGGCGTGCAGGCCACCACGGCGATCCGCGCCTTGGGCGACCGCAGCGCCGCCACCGTGCCGATCATTGCCCTCACTGCCGACGGCTTTGCGCGCACCCGCGAACGCTGCCTGCAAGCGGGCATGAACGACTTCCTGGTCAAACCGGTGGCTGCACAGGCACTGGCCGCACGCATGCGCCGGCTGTTCGGCACCGACGCCGCCGCGCCGGCACCCGAAGCGCTGCGCGGCGAGCCGCCCACGCCGCCCCTGCTGGACCCGCTGACCCTGGCCAACGCCTTGCAAAGCATGCCACGCGCCAGCCTGGGCCACCTGCTGCGCAGCCATTTCGAGCATGCCCAGCACACCGTGGCCGCGTTGCGTGAGGCGCTGCGCGACGGCCAGGCCGACAAGTTGCGGGGGCACGCCCACGCCGCGCGCGGTGCCGCGCTGAACCTGGGCCTGACGGCGCTGGCGCGCACGGCGGCGCAGCTGCAGCAAGGCGCGGCCAGCCTGCCTGCGCATGAAGTGGCGTTGCTGGTGCAGCGCTTTGAAGATTTGCTCGAACCCACACAGGCGGCGTGCCTGGCCGAGGGCGTGATTACAGAATGACCGGCTCCGGCTCCAGCCGAATCCCAAAACGCCCGTAGACGCTTTCTTGAATGGCCCGGGCCAGCGTCATCACCTGCGCACCGGTGGCCGCGCCGCGGTTCACCAGCACAAGCGCCTGGCGCTCGTAGACGCCGGCGTCGCCCACCGTCTTGCCCTTCCAGCCGCAGGCGTCGATCAGCCAGCCCGCGGCCAGCTTCACCGTGCCGTCAGACAAGGGGTAATGCACGATCTCGGGGTCGCGGCCGATGATGTCGTGGCACTGCTCGGGGCTGACCACGGGGTTCTTGAAGAAGCTGCCGGCGTTGCCAAGCACGGCCGGGTCGGGCAGCTTGGCGCGGCGAATGGCGCACACCCAATCGAAAATGGTTCGCGCATCGGGCGTGAGGGTGCCGGTCTCGTTCATGCGCCGTTCGAGTTCCAGGTAGCCCAGCACCGGCACCCAGGGCTTGGGCAGACGCAGGCGCACCTGGGTGATCACGGTCTTGCCAGCCAGCAGGCCTTTGAAAATGCTGTTGCGATAGCCAAAGCCGCACAGCGCACGGCTGAGCGTGACGCTGCGGCCGGTAACCAAATCGACGCCGTCCAGCGCATCAAAGCGCTCGGCCAACTCCACGCCGTATGCGCCGATGTTCTGCACCGGCGCGGCACCCACGGTGCCGGGAATGAGGGCCAGGTTTTCCAGGCCGGGCCAGCCTTGATCGAGCGTCCAACGCACCAGCTCATGCCAGTTCTCGCCGGCGCCGGCCTGCACGATCCAGGCGCTGGCCGTTTCGGCAACCAGGGCGCGGCCCATGATCTCGACCTTGAGCACGACATCGTTGACATCGCGCGTGAGCACCACGTTGCTGCCGCCACCAAGGATGAATTTGCGCGCCGGGCCCAGTTCAGTATGGTTGACCACGCGCTTGACTTCGGCCTCGCTGGTCACGCGCACCAGTGTGGCGGCCGTGGCCGGCAGGCCAAAGCTGTTGTAGGCACGCAGGTTGACGCGCTTTTCGATCAAAGGCCCCAGTTGATCGGGGCCCAGCACAGGGGTGGGCATGGCAGAATTTTGACCCC
>JAYUQE010000445.1:0-8205 GCA_043756905.1 Burkholderiales bacterium
GGACTTGACTAGGGTCATCGGGACACTTTGCTTCGGCTTTGGCAACGCACAGGTTAGCAAGGTGCCGGCGCGGCTGCTTGATTCTCGCGCCGTTTTCAGCGGTAGCCGCATCAAGCACGACACCAGCACGCCAGGTCACGCAGTCCGTGCGATCCGACGTCGCACGGACGCGGAGTTCGACAATGCCGTTCACCATTGGCAGCAACGGGTCGATCGCCGACTCTGGTAGCAAGGTTCTGGCAGAACTGATCGTGGCGCGCTGTGCGTGCAACTGCGTCATCGTCCTCCAGGTACGTGGGCAGGCGCTCGCCCCGATCTGCCAGTCTGTTCGTGCGCAGGTCTTCGCGCTTAGGATGCCCGTACCAGCATCAGTTGGAGTACCCACATGGTTCCCAAGAACACGATCTGCCTCTGGTTCGACGGCACCGCGCTGGAAGCCGCACAGTTCTACGCCGAGACGTTCCCAGACAGCGCCATCAAAGCGGTCCATCACGCGCCTGGCGACTATCCCGCGGGCAAGCAAGGCAACGTCTTGGCGGTCGAGTTCACCGTGGCCGGCATTCCGTGTCTCGGCCTGAACGGTGGCCCAGCGTTCAAGCACACCGAAGCCTTTTCGTTCCAGATTGCGACCGACGACCAAGCCGAAACCGACCGTCTGTGGAACGCCGTGGTGGCCAATGGCGGGCAGGAAAGTGCTTGCGGCTGGTGCAAGGACAAGTGGGGGCTGTCGTGGCAAATCACGCCGCGTGCCCTCACTGCCGCCATCGCCGACCCCGACCGTGCGGCAGCCAAGCGCGCATTCGAGGCGATGATGCAGATGAGAAAAATCGACATCACGGCGATCGAGGCGGCCCGCCGCGGCTAACGTTCCATTGCAGTCGCCGTGGCCGGCTACTGCGGGCCGATAACACCTTTCTCAGCCCCAGGTAGCAATGGCCCAGCCCGGCCTATTCATACCCCTGCCCGCGCGCCAGCAACTCCGGCGTGCCGATGACGGCGTTCAAGCTGTCGAAGTCCAGCATCTGTGCCGACCAGGCTTGCGTGCTGCCCTGCGCGAGCAAGCTGGCGTAATACCCTTGCAACGTGTGCGCCACGGCGCGTGCCGTGCCGCCGGGGAAGATGACGATGCGAAAGCCGCGCGCTTGCAAGGTGGCCACGCTTTGCACGGGTGTCTTGCCGCCTTCGACCATGTTGGCTAGCAGCGCTGTGCGTGCGGCAAACCGGCTGCACGCGGCAGTCATCTGCTCGGGGCTGCGCAGGGCCTCGATGAACAGGGCATCCACGCCGCAAGCAAGATAGCTTTCAGCGCGTTCCAGCGCGGCGCCCAAACCTTCGACTGCGAGCGCATCGGTGCGTGCCAAGATCAGCGTATCTGCACTGCGCCGGGCGTCGAGCGCGGCGCGCAGCTTGCCGCACATTTCAGCCACCGGCACCACGGCCTTGCCGTCGAGATGGCCGCAGCGCTTGGGGAAGGTTTGATCCTCAAGCTGGATCATCGCCGCGCCGGCGCGGTCCAGGCCCGCCACCGTGCGCTGCACGTTCAGCGCATTGCCAAAGCCGGTGTCGGCATCGACGATCACGGGCAGGCTCACCCGCTCGGTGATGCGCGCCAGCGTGTCTTGCACCTCGGTGATAGTGGTGAGGCCGACGTCTGAACGACCCAGGCGCGTGTAGGCGATGGAGGCGCCAGACAAGTACAGCGCTTCGAAGCCTGCCTGTTCGGCAAGCAGCGCCGACAGCGCGTCGTACACGCCCGGCGCCAGCAGCGCGCGGGGCTCTTGCAGGCGTTGCTTGAGCGTCATCTTGCTGATTCCTTGATGCTCTTGATGAGCGTTTGCGCCGCGATGTAGCCGCCCGCCACGGCACTGAGCAGGCCGTTGCCCGAGAGATAGCCCCACACCGCATTGCCCGATACGCCGCGCGCGGCACCGCCGGCGGCCAACAGATTGGGCAACGCGGTGCCGCTTAACCGCAAGACACGTGCTTGCGCGTCGATGGCCAAACCGCCCTGGGTGTGGAACAGCGCGCCGGTGACCTTGACCGCGCGGTACGGCGCCACCAGCCGCGTGCCAGCCAGGCTGTGCGCCACGGCATCGGGCGCGCAGCCGATGAGTGCGGCCAGCGCCGGCACATCGGCCGCGCTGCGCACCGCGCCAGTTTGCTCAGCTTGAACGAAGTCAGGGAAGCCGCGGCCCAGGGCCAGCAGCCGTTCGTCAAAGACATTCCAGGCCACGCTGCCAGGCTGGGCCAGCACCTGTACGCTGGCTTCCGAGTAGCCGGCCGTCTCATCATGAAAGCGTTCACCGCGCGCATTGAGCTGCACGCCACCTGCCATCATCAACGCCCAGGTGATGAGCACGCCGTGCGGCACGGCCCAGGAACCGTGGCCTTGGTAACCACCCAGATCAGCCACAGCCGCACCCAGCGCCTGGCCCCACAGCAAGGCGCTGCCATCGTTGCCGGCGTGGCCGGCGTACACGGCGGCGTGCATCTCGGGAAGGTGTTCCTGCACCAACGCGGCGTTGCCGCCGTAACCACTGCAAGCCAGCAGCAGGGCCTGGCAGGCTAGGTGCTCCACCGTGCCGTCTGGGCGCTCGAAACCCACGCCCAACACGCGCTGTTCGCCAGCGCACCACAGTTCGCGCACCCATGCGCTGGGCAGCAAGGTGGCTCCGGCGCGCGACGCAGCGGCTTCCAGCGCGGCCATGAGCGCCGCCCCCGTGCGCTGCGGCAGCGCATGCATGCGCCGCGCCGTGTGGCCGGGGTAGAGAAAGCCATCAAGCAGCTCGAACGCCAGGCCGTGGCGTGCTTGCAACGCATTCAGTGCGGGCGCAATGGCCTGGGTGTAGGCCGCCACCAAGTGCGGCGCGGCGTTGCCGTGGGCCTTGGCCTGGATGTCAGCGGCAAAGCGCTCGGCGTTGTCATCCATCACCCCCGCGCCGCGCTGCACGTGCGTGTTCGCGGCTGGGATGAAACCGCTGGACAAGGCCGTTGAACCTTGCGGCTGCGCATCGCGCTCAAGCAGCACGCAGTCGATGCCGGCGTCGCGCAACATTAACGCTGCGGTTAAGCCACAGGCGCCGGCACCCACGATGGCCACCGGCACCTGCGGCGTGCCCACGGGCAGGGCCGCGGCGCGAACGACGCGGGGTGGGCTCATCAGGCCGTGGGCCGGTGCAAATACTGCCCGCGCGGCTTGCCCAGCACCTGGCCGTTCTCGTAGATCTTCATGCCGCGCAGGAAGGTCGCGTCCACCCGTGCTGAAAGCTCCAAACCCTCGAACGGCGTGTAGCCCTGGGTCGAAGGCGAGTCCTTGGCGGCGATGGTCCAACTGTGCGCCGGGTCCACCAGCGCGATGTCGGCATCAAAGCCTTCGGCCAGGTCGCCCTTGTGGTTCAGGCCGTAGCGCTGCGCCGGGTTCCAGCTGGTCACACGCGCCATGTGGTTAAAACTCATGCCGCGTTTCATGCCTTCGCTCACCAGTGATGGCAACAGGTATTCGGTGCCGCCGAAGCCGCTCTTGGCCATCCAGATGTTGCCGAAGTAGCGCGCCGGAATCTTCATTTCATGGCGGCAGCAAGCATGGTCGCTGACCACCCAATCCAGCTCGCCGGCGAGCAGCGCCTCCCAGAGAAATTCAACATCCTCACGCGGGCGGATCGGCGGGTTCACCTTGGCCAGCTCAGCGGCCTTTGACGTCACGTCCAGCATCAAATGCCCAATCGTCACCTCGCGCTTGAAGCTGATGTGCGGGAACACCTCGCTCATCATCATGGCCGCCTGCACCGCCTTGCGTGAACTCAGGTGCAGCAGGTTGATGTTGGGCAGCGCCGCTTCGTTGGCCAGGTAGGCGGCGATGAACACGGCCAGGCCTTCTGAGTGCGGCGGGCGCGAGGCGTGGTACGCGGCCAGGCCCTTGAGCGACTTGTCTTTTTCCACCAGCTTGGTGTAGGCCGTCATCACCTCGGCGGTTTCGCAGTGCAGCGACAGGGAAATGTGCGCCGCCTTGTCGGGCAACTGCTCGCGCGCCGCCTGCACGCCGCGCATCACGAATTCGAAGTGGCCGTAGTCGTAGCGCTCGTCTTCACCAATCATCAAAAAGTCGCGCTGCGTGTTGCTGGCCCCGTGCAGGCCGTGCGAGCCATAGAACATGAAGATCTTGAAGCTGCTCACGCCATGCTTGCTGATCAGCATGGGAATCTCTTGGATGTGCTGGGCATTCATGGGCGCCAGGTGAAAGCCGTAGTCGACATGAAAGCGGTTCTTCGACAGCTTCAACACTTCAGGAAAGAACTTGGCGTACGGCCCGCCCTTGTTCAGGTAGTACTGGCCGGTGCGAAAGTAGTTGAGCGAGGACGTGACGCCGCCCATCGCCGCGGCCCGGCTTTCGCTCACCGCGTCTTCAGCCAGCGGCGAATAGATGCCGCTGTGCATGTGCGCATCGACCACGCCCGGAAACGCCAGGCGGCCACGGCCGTCTTCCACCGCCTTGGCTTGCGCCACGTCGATGCCCGGCGCGATGCGCGCGATGCGCCCGCCGGCCACGGCGATGTCGGCTTCGTGCACCACATTGCCATGCGGGCGCACGACGCGAACGTTCTTGATCAGCAGATCGAATTGCGGTGCGGTCATGATGTCTCTTTCAAGCGGCTTTTCAGTTGCGGCAACAGGCCACCGGCATCGACCATGTCGAGCAGGAAACCGGGAATCGGCGCACAAGCCAGCACGCTGGCGTCAGTCAGGGTGATGCGGCCGGCGCGCGCATCCACGCTGATGTTTTGCCCATCAACGATCTCAGCCGCGCGCGGGCAGGTCAGCAGCAGCAGGCCCACGTTAAAGGCATTGCGCAAGTACAGGCCCGAGTAAGACGGCGCCACCACCGCGGCCAGGCCCAGGTGCACCAACACGCTGGCCGCTTGCTCACGCGACGAGCCGATGCCGAAGTTGGCGCCGGCCACGATGACATCGCCACGCTGCACCTGGGCGGCAAACTCGGGGCGCAGCGTTTGCAGGCAATGCGCCGCGGTGACCTCGATGCCGTGCTTCATCGTCGCGCCCGGGGCGAGCTGGTCGGTGTCAACGTCAGCGGGCAGCGTCCACACCCTCATGAGTCGATCCGGCTGCGCCGGATCCCCGCGGCGTACGGCTGGCGCAGACAGCAGCCTGGGAGCCGTCATGACAAGAACTCCCGCGCATCGGCCAAATGCCCCATCAAAGCCGAGGCCGCCACCGTGTACGGCGAGCCCAGCATCACCTGCGCGGTATCGGCCCCCATGCGGCCCTTGAAGTTGCGCGCGGTGGATGAGATCACGCGCGCACCTTCAGCGATGCGGCTGCCGTAGCCGGCGCAGGCGCCGCACGAACTGGGCAGCAAGGTGGCGCCAGCATCCAGCAAAACCTGCAACACGCCTTCGCGCTGCGCTTGTTGTTGGTCGCGCACACTGGCCGGGGCCAACAGCAACTGCACGCCCGCGGCCACATGGCGGCCACGCAGCACCTGCGCGGCGGCGCGCAGGTCTTCGAGCTTGGCGCCGGTGCAGGCGCCGATGTAGGCAACGTCAATCGTTAGCTTTTCCAAATCCGTCACGGCGTGGGCATTGGCCGGGCTGTGCGGCAAGGCGACTTGCGGCGCCAGGCTGCTGGCGTCGAATTCATGCACTTCACCCGGCGCGCCATCGTCGCTGTGCCACGGTGCAATGTCTACATCTGGCGCCTGGTGGCGCGCCAGCCATTCGCGCGTGACTTCATCCGCCGCCACCAGGCCGGCCTGGGCACCCAGTTCAGCGCTCATGTTTGAAAGTGTCATGCGCTCGGCCATGCCCAGCGCGCGCACGGCTGGGCCGCAAAACTCCACCGCCTGGTAGCGCCCGCCGTTCATGCCGAGCTGCCCGAGCATGTGCAGCATCATGTCTTTGGCGCTGACGCCATTCATTAACGTTCCATTCCACTTCATGAACAAGGTGTGCGGCACCTGCAACCAGATCTCACCGGTGACCACCACGCCCAGCATTTCGGTGGCGCCGATGCCGAACATGTAGGCGCCAAACGCGCCACCGGTGGGCGAATGCGAGTCGCCGCCGACGCAGAACAGGCCCGGGCGAATGTGGCCGCCCTGCGGCACCACCACATGGCAGATGCCCTGGCTGTCGTAGACATGCGGCAACTGCTGCGCCGCCGCCCAGTCGCGCGCGATGCGCACGATGCGGCGCGATTCATCATCGGCCTCGGGCACATAGTGGTCGATCACCAGCACGACCTTGTTCTTGTCCCACACTTGCGCGGCCAGCTCTTCTAACAGGGGCTTCAAGCGGCGCGGGCCGCTGGAATCGTGGAACATGGCCAGGTCGACTTGGCAGGTCACAAACTCGCCCGGGTTGACCTGCGCGCGGCCGGCGGCACGGGCCACGAGCTTTTGCGCCAGCGTCATGACCGAAGCGCGCTTATGCATGCTCACAAGCCCAGGTAGGCGCGCTTCAATGTCGGGCTGGCCAGCAGCTCGGCTGGCGTGCCGCTGAAACGCATGCTGCCGTTTTCCATCACCTGCGCGCGCTGCGCAATGGCCAGCGACTGACCCACGTTCTGTTCCACCAGCAGCACGCTCAAGCCTTCAGCATGCAAGCGTGCGATGAGCGTGAACATCTCTTCCACCAGCAAGGGCGACAAGCCCAGCGAAGGTTCATCCAGGATCAGCAAACGCGGCTCGGCCATCAGGCCGCGCGCGATGGCCAGCATCTGCTGCTCGCCGCCGCTCAGCGTACCGGCATGTTGCGCGATGCGCTCTTGCAAGCGCGGGAACAGCGCAAAGGCGCGTTCCAGGTTGCGCGCACGGTGCGCCCGTGCGCGCCGGAACGAGCCGAGTTCCAGGTTTTCGCGCACCGACAAATTCGGGAACACCCGCCGCCCTTCAGGCACTTGAATCAAGCCGGCGGCCACCACGTCGCGGTAGTGCATGCGGGTGATGTCCTGGCCATCAAAAATCACGCTGCCCGCGCTGGCCCGCAGCAGGCCGCACACGGTGTGGTTCAGCGTGGTCTTGCCCGCGCCGTTGCTGCCCAACAAGGCCACGATCTCGCCCGCCTGCACGTTCAGGCTCACGCCGCGCAGCACCTCCACGCGGCCAAAACCGGCGTGTACAGCGGTCACTTGCAGCAGGGCCGTCATGCCACTGCGCCTTGCGAAACGTGCAAGGCATGCAAACGTTTGGCTGCGCCCTGGCCCAGGTAGGCCTCGATCACGCGCTCATCAGCCGTCACTTCAGCCGGCGTGCCCTGGGCGATGAGCTGGCCCTGCGCCAGCACCCACACATGTTGCGCCAGGTTCATCACCGCCTGCATCACATGTTCGATCATCAGCACCGTGATGCCGCCCTGCGCAATGCCACGCACCACGGGCAGCATCTCGGCAATCTCTTGCGGGTTCAGGCCGGCCAGCACTTCATCGAGCAGCAGCAGCTTGGGCTGGGTGGCCAAGGCGCGCGCCAGTTCGAGCCGCTTGCGCCCGGCCACGGTGAGGTCGGCCGCGGGCTTGTCCAACTGCGCGCTCAAGCCCACGCGCGCGGCCACGGCTTCAGCCAGCGCGAGTGCATGGGCACGCTTGGGTTCATGCAGGTGCGCACCCACGGCAATGTTTTCGCGCACGGTCTGCGCCGCAAAGGGCTGCACGATCTGAAAGGTGCGCGTCATGCCGGCGCGGGCATTCAGGTGCGGTGGCTGGCCGGTGATATCTTGCCCCTGGAACTGCACGCTACCGGCATCGGGTTTGACGAAACCTGAGATGAGCGCGAACAGCGTCGTCTTGCCCGCGCCGTTGGGGCCGATGAGGGCGCTCAAGCTGCCAGCGGGCACGTCAAGGCTCACGTTTTGCACGGCGCGAACGCCGCCGAAGGCCACGCTCAAGCCTTGCGCGCGCAGCAGCGGCTCAGCCACGGCGATCCTTCCAGAAATGCCGCACCGACAGGCCCACACCGGCCAGGCCGCGCGGCACGAAGATCACGATCAACACCAACACGCTGCCGTAGATGATCATGTTCAGGCCGGGCAACTGGCCGAACAGGTTGCGCGTGACGTCGGCCAAGCCATGCAGCACCAGCGCGCCGAGCACCGGGCCCCACAGCGTGCCCATGCCGCCGACGATGGCGCCCACCAGTGCCTCGACGCTGACCGCGGCGCCAAAAGCGATGCCGGGGTCAATGTACTGAAACACCTG
>JAYUQE010000446.1:0-8199 GCA_043756905.1 Burkholderiales bacterium
GTGAAAAAGCACGAGCAGGGGCTGTTTGGGCGTGGGCATTGCCTTCGTGTGGGGGGTGCTGTAGTCCACGTCGATGAAATCGTTGTCTGGCGTCGTCCAGCGCACGCGCTGGTAGGGTAGCGCGGGGGGATGATCGAGCGAACGCGCGCTGATCATAGCGGGCCAGATCGTTTGCAGGTTGCCCCCAGGCAACCAAGTTGGCGCTATATATTTCATAGCTACTTAGGTAATAAATACACTGGCTAGAGTCATTTTTTGATGCATTTTTCCAAATTTTACACGTATTATATAAAAAACCCGCTTTTTGAGGTTTAAAACACCCAAGTTTGCGTTCATTTGTGCTAATGTACCGTTTTCGAAAGGATTTCCCCATGAAACGTTGGCTATTGATTATTTCTGCGGCTTTAACATTTGGTGGTACGCTCACAGGCTGCGGCTACAACGACTTCCAAAGCTTGGACGTAACATCCAATGCTGCTTGGAAAGAGGTTTTGAACCAGTACCAGCGTCGCGCTGATTTGGTGCCCAATATCGTCGCCACCGTCAAAGGCGAGGCTAATTTTGAGCAAGAAACGCTGACCAAGGTGATTGAAGCACGTTCAAGAGCGACCGCCATTCAAGTTACCCCTGAAATGCTGAACAACCCAGAGGCGATGAAGAAGTTCCAAGCTGCACAGGGTGAATTGGGCAGCGCACTCTCCCGCTTGATGGCGGTCAGCGAGGCTTACCCCAACTTGAAAGCGAACCAAGGTTTTAGCGATTTGCGCGTGCAGCTCGAAGGCACTGAAAACCGCATCACCGTGGCGCGCAACCGCTACATCAAGGAAGTGGCGGCGTACAACGTGCTCACCCGCAGCTTCCCCTCCAACCTGACGGCGATGCTGTTCAGCTACGCCGTCAAGCCCAGCTTCACGGTGGAAAACGAAGCCGCCATTGCCAAGCCGCCGGCGGTGAACTTCGACAAGCCCGCGGCGTCGGCCCCGGGCAAGTAAGCCAGCGTTCAAGTTCTCATGCGCCTCTGGCTGCGCGCCCTGGCCGGTTGGCTGCTGCTCGCTGCCGCGCCGCTGCTGTGGGCGCAGGGCGTGCAGGACGTGCCGGCCCTCACGGGCCGCGTCATCGATCAAACCGGCACCTTGAGTGGCGCGCAGGTGCAGGCGCTGGACGCCAAGCTGGCGGCCTTCGAGCAAGCCGCCGGGCCACAGATCGTGGTGCTGCTGATTGCCACGACGCAGCCCGAAGACATCTCGTCCTACGCCCAGCGCGTGGCCGATGTGTGGAAGATCGGCCGCAAAGACGTGGGCGACGGCCTGCTGCTGCTGGTGGCCAAGAACGACCGGCGCATCCGCATCGAAGTGGCCAAGGCGCTGGAAGGCGCGGTGCCCGACCTGGCGGCGCGCCAGATCATCGAACGCCAGATCGGCCCGGCGTTGAAGACCGGCGACTATGCCGGCGGCCTGAACGCCGGGCTGGACAAGCTGATGGAGCGCATTCGCGGTGAGCACCTGCCCGCGCCGAAGGGCCGCGCGCCGGGCCAGCAAGACCTGGGGCTGGGTTGGGAAAGCCTGGCCATGTTTTTCTTCATCGGCGTGCCCATCATCGGTGCCGTGTTCACCGGCATGTTTGGCCGCAAGCTCGGCTCGCTGGTCACGAGCGGCGCGGCCGGCGGCCTGGGCTGGTGGTTCACCGCCAGCCTGGGCCTGGCGCTGGGCGCCGGGGTGATGGCGCTGCTGCTGGTGGGCATCATGGGTGTCGGCGCGGCGCGCGGCGGGCGCGGCGGTGGCGGCCCCATCATCTGGGGCGGCGGTGGTGGCGGCGGCGGTGGTTTCGGCGGTGGCGGCGGTGGTGGTGGTTTCAGTTCCGGCGGCGGCGGTGACTTCGGCGGCGGCGGCGCCTCGGGAGACTTTTGATGTCACGCTGGGCGCGCATCCTCAAGCACCGTTGGTGGGACGAAACCGACACCGCGCGCGCCGTGCCGCCGGCGGCATTGGCGCGCATCGAAGCGCAGGTGGCGGCCAGTGAAGCCTTGCACCGCGGCGAAATTCGCGTCTGCGTGGAAGCCAGCCTGCCGCTGTCCTATCTATGGCGCGGTTTGAGCGCGCGCGACCGCGCCATCATGATGTTCAGCAAGCTGCGGGTGTGGGACACCGCGGCCAACACCGGCGTGTTGATCTACGTGTTGCTGGCCGAACGCAACATCGAAATCGTGGCCGACCGCGGCTTGAACCAGCATGTCAGCACAGCGCAATGGCAGGCCCTGCTGGAGCGGATGCGCCCGCACCTGCACCAGGGCGAATTCGAGCGCGGGCTGAGCGACGCGGTGCGCGAAGTGGGCCGCTTGCTCGACACCCACCACCCACTGGGCGAAGGCCCGGCAGACCGTAACGAACTGCCCAACGCGCCTTACCTGGGCTGAAGCGCCGGGCGCTTGCGCAGCACCACGCTGCCCACCGAATAGCCGGCGCCGAACGAGCAGATCACGCCCACATCGCCGGCCAACAAATCAGAGTGATGGTGATGAAAGGCGATCACCGAGCCGGCTGAGGCCGTGTTGGCGTATTCGTCCAGGATCAACGGCGCCACATCCGGCCCGGGCTCGCTGCCCAGCAGTTTGCGGATGACGAACTGGTTCATGCCCTGGTTGGCCTGGTGCAGCCAGTAGCGGCGCACCTGGGTGGGCTCGAAGGCCAACGCCGCCAGGTGCGATTCGATGTGCGCCGCGGCCAGCGGCACGACTTCCTTGAACACCTTGCGGCCTTCCTGGCGGAAGGTCTTGTCGCGGGCATCGGGGTCGGTGTCTTCGCAGCGGTTCATGAAGCCGAAGTTGTTGCGGATGTTGTTCGAGAACTGCGTGGCCAGCTTGGTGCCCAGCACCTCCCAGGTGTCGGCCGCCGTGGCAGTGGCCCCCGCCTCGATAACCACCGCGGTGCAGACATCGCCAAAGATGAAGTGGCAATCGCGGTCGCGCCATTCGAGGTGGGCCGAGGTGATTTCGGGGTTCACCACAAGCACGCAGCGCGCCGTGCCGCAGCGCACCGCGTTCACCGCCTGCTCGATGGCGAAGGTGGCTGACGAGCAGGCCACGTTCATGTCGAAGCCATAGCCGCCGGCGCCCAGGGCCTGCTGGATTTCCACCGCCATGGCCGGGTAGGCGCGCTGCATGTTGGCGCTGGCGCACAGCACGGCGTCGACATCGGCGCCGCTCTTGCCCGCCGCAGCCAGCGCCTGGCGCGCCGCGGCCACGGCAATCTCGGCCATCAGCGACAAGTCTTCGTCAGCCCGCGGCTCGAAGCGCGGGCGCATGCGCAGCGGGTCGAGCACGCCTTGCTTGTCGATCACATAGCGCTGCTTGATGCCCGAGGCCTTCTCGATGAATTCCACACTGCTGCCCACCATCGCCTGCACCTCACCCGCCTCGATGCGCGCGGCATGCTCCTGGTTGAAGTTTTCGACATAGGCGTTGAAGGCCACCACCAGTTCGGCATTGGTAATGATGTGCGGCGGCCGGTACAGGCCGGTGCCGCTGATGACGACGCTTTGGGACACCGTTCAAACCCCTTTCCTGCCCGCTGCTTGGGGCCGCACAAAGTGTAGTGCCGCAGTTGACAGCGGCGGCCTCGCGTCACCACCACAATGGCGCCCCTTCGCGCATGCCCAATCCTCAAATGACCGACCTGTTCAGCCCCTGCACCGCCGGTGCCTTGCACCTGGCCAACCGCATCGTCATGGCCCCGCTGACGCGCAACCGCGCGCCTGGCCACGTGCCCACGGCGCTGATGGCCACCTATTACGCGCAGCGTGCCGGCGCCGGCTTGATCGTCAGCGAAGCCACCGCCATCAGCGCCCAGGCACAGGGCTATGCCGACGTGCCGGGGCTGTATTCGAGCGAGCAGTGCCAGGGCTGGCAGCGCGTGACCCGCGCCGTGCACGCCGCGCACGGCTGCATCGTGGCGCAACTGTGGCACGTGGGGCGCATCTCGCACGTCGACCTGCAACCCGGCGGCGCGGCGCCCGTGGCGCCCTCGGCCGTGGCGGCACAGGCCAAGACCGTGCTCATGCGCGATGGCCGCGCGGTGTTCGAGCCCACCTCCATGCCGCGCGCGCTGGCGCGCGAGGAACTGCCGGGCATCGTTGACGACTACCGCCGCGCCGCGCTGGCGGCCGTGAACGACGCCGGCTTCGACGGCGTGGAAGTGCACGCCGCCAACGGCTACCTGATCGACCAATTTTTGAAGACCGGCGCCAACCAGCGCAACGACGACTACGGCGGCAGCATCGCACAGCGCGCGCGCTTGTTGAGCGAAGTGATGGCCGCCATCGTCGGCGCGCTCGGTGGCGGCCGGGTGGGCATTCGCGTGGCCCCGGTGACGCCGGCCAACGACATCGTCGATGCCGACCCGCAGCCCTTGTTCGAACACGTGATGCGCGTGCTGGCGCCGCTCGGCCTGGCCTATGTGCATGTGATCGAAGGTGCCACGGGCGGGGCACGGGTCTTGCCCGAGCGCCCGTTCGACTATGCCGCGCTGAAGGCCGCGTACCGCGCTGCCGGCGGCAGCGGCGCCTGGATGGTGAACAACGGCTACGACCAGGCCCTGGCCACCGTGGCCCTGGCCGATGGCGCCGACCTGGTGGCCTTCGGCCGGCCCTTCATTGCCAACCCCGACCTGCCGCGCCGGCTGCGCGAAGGCGCCCAGCTCAATGCGGTGAACCGCGCCACCTTGTATGGTGGCGGTGCTGCCGGCTACACCGACTACCCGGCGCTGTAACGGGGCGGTTGACTCGTGGTTCCGGCACGCCAGGCTGCGCCGGCCACGGCAGCGGCCAGCACGGCGCCGGCCAGCACGTCCCACCAGACATGCTGTTTGATGGCCAGTGTTGAAAAGATGATCAGCGCCAGCCAGGCCAACTGCGCCAGGCGCAACATGCCGGGCACGCCCAGCTCGCGCAGCAGCGCATGCGTGCGCCAGCCGCAAAACAGCGCCGTGGCCACGTGCAGCGACGGGCAGGCGTTGCCCGCGGCGTCCACGCCGCGCAGCACCGAGTGGATCCAACCCGGCGCCGCAGCGTGGCTGAAGGCCGGCACGGCGCTGGGCCAGAACAGGAAGATCAACAGGCCCGTGGCGCATAACACGGTATTCCACAGGACATGGGCCGCCAAATCGCGCACCTGCTGCATCAGCATCGGCGCCAGGCCCAGGTAGACCCACAGGGAAAGGTACGGCCACACCGCCCAGGGCTGGTAGCCCAGCCAGGTGTCCAGCGCCGTCAACGGCATCGTCACTGGCGCGTGCAGCGGGTGGCGCAGCAGGTGGAAATACAGCGCGAAGAAGACCGACATGAACAGCGTCATGCCCAATGCCTTGAGCCAGAACAGGTGGCGCATGCGGGCGAACGCCCGGCCCGCCCAGCCTGGCACACCCGCCCATGGCGTGGGGCGGTGAGGGCCGCGCAAGCAGCCCGCAAGCTCGGCGGGGGGGACAGGGTCTGTTGACAAATTAATCATGCCCGCGCCGGCGTGGAAAAGGGCGCGCTCCATGCCCTGGCTGGCCGCCATTGCATGGGGTGTGCAACGAGATTAACACCGGGCTGCGCGCCGGCCAGGAGCGTGCCCGGCAATAATCAGGCCATGGCCCTGCCCGTTGCTTCCACGCCCCCCAGCCCTGCCCCGCTGTTGCCGCATGCCCCCTTGGGCACGTACTACGCCAACGAGTCCGAGCACCAGACCTTTCTGCGCCAGATCTTCGACGACACGGCGCGCGACTACGACCGCATCGAGTCGATCCTGGCTTTCGGCACCGGCCCCTGGTACCGGCGCCAGGCGCTGGCCCGCGCCGGCCTGGGTGCGGGCATGCAGGTGGTGGACGTGGGCGTGGGCACCGGGCTGCTTGCGCGCCAGGCGATGCAGCTCATCGGCGCGCAAGGCCGCCTGATCGGCGTGGACCCCAGCGCCGGCATGCTGGCCCAGGCCGCCTTGCCCGGGGCGCAGTTGCTGCAAGGCCGCGCCGAAGCCCTGCCCTGCGCCGCGGCCAGCGCTGACTTCCTCAGCCTGGGTTATGCGCTGCGCCACGTGAGCGATGTGGACGCCGCGTTTGCCGAATTCCAGCGCGTGCTGCGCCCGGGCGGCCGGCTGCTGCTGCTTGAAATCACCCAGCCCAAAAGCCGAGTGGCCATCAGCCTGCTGAAGGCTTATATGCGCGTGGTGGTGCCGGCCATTGCCAAGGTGGTGGCGCGCGGCGCCGACAGCGCCAAGCTCTGGCGCTATTACTGGGACACGATCGACGCCTGCATCGCGCCGGCCGCCGTCATCCAGGCCTTGCAGCGCGCCGGCTTCACTCAGGTGCAGCGTCACGTCGAACTGGGCATCTTCTCGGAGTACAGCGCGGTTCGAGCTTGAAAGCTGGCAACTGACATGACGGCGACGCTGCCCGCGCAACCCTGCGATGTGCTGGTCATCGGCGGCGGCCCGGCCGGCGCCGCCGCGGCGTGCCTGCTGGCGCGCCAGGGCCGCAAGGTGGTGCTCACCGAAAAAGCCCACCACCCGCGCTTTCACATCGGCGAATCTTTGCTGCCGGCCAGCGTCGCCTTGTTCGAACAGTTAGGCCTGCGCGGCGAGCTGGAACGCATCGGCATGCCCAAGTGGGGCGCCGAGTTCATCTCGCCGGTGCACAGCCACGCCAGCCGGCTTGAATTCGCCGACGCCTGGGACAAGACCATGCCCTATGCCTGGCAGGTGCGGCGCTCGGAACTGGACGAAATCTTGTTTCGCCACGCCGCCCAGGAAGGCGCTACCACGCTGGAAGGCTGCCGCGTCGATGAGGTGGTGTTCGAAGACGGCGCCGCGCGTGTGCGGGCCACGGGCGACGACGGCCGCCAGCACCATTGGCGCGCGCGCATGGTGCTCGACGCTTCGGGCCGCGACACCTTCCTGGCGCGCCAGCTCGGCACCAAGCGCAAGAACGAGCAGCACAACAGCGCCGCGTTGTTCGGCCACTTCACCCACGCCACCCGCCTGCCCGGGCGGCAGGCCGGCGACATCAGCATCCTGTGGTTCGCCCACGGCTGGTTCTGGTTCATCCCGCTGGCCGACGGCACAACCAGCGTGGGCGCGGTGTGCTGGCCACCGTACTTGAAGACACGCGACAAGCCGCTCAAGGCCTTCTTCGAAGACACCATCGCGCTGTGCCCCGCGCTGGCCGAACGTTTGAAAAGTGCCACGCTGGTGGACGACGCTGTGTACGCCACCGGCAACTACTGCTACAGCGCCACGCGCAGCAGTGGGCCGCAGCACCTGCTGCTGGGTGACGCCTTCGCCTTCGTCGACCCGGTGTTCTCGTCGGGTGTGCACCTGGCCCTGGCCAGCGCCTTTGCCGCGGCCGAACTGGTGGCGGTGGAGCTCGACACGCCGGCGCGCGCCCCGGCCGCCCGGCGCCGTTTCGACGCGCTGATGCGCAAGGGTCCACGCGAGTTCTCGTGGTTCATCTACCGCATGACCAACCCGGCCATCCGCGAGATGTTCATGCACCCGCGCAACCCGCTGCGCGTGAAAGAGGCCCTGCTGTCGCTGCTGGCCGGCGACATCCATGGCCGCACGCCCATCTGGTGGTCGCTCGCCGCCTTCAAGGCGATCTACTACGTGCAGTCGCTGCGCATGGCGCCGGCGGCGTTCGCGGCCTGGCGCGCGCGCCGGCGCAACATCGCGCCCAGCGGCGCGCTGCGCGGGGAGAACATCCTTGCTGATTGAGCCGGGCGCCGCGCTTGGGCTTGTCCGTGGTCGTTCCCGTGCACGTGGCCTTGTCCTGTGCATGCTGCTGTTTGCCGGCCCGCCCGCCCGGGCCGCCGAGCCGCTGTGGGAACTCGGCCTGGGCCTGGGCGCCTTGAGCCTGCCGCACTACCGCGGCGCCGATCAATCCCACCGCGCGGTCTTTCCCGTGCCCTACATCGTCTACCGCGGCGAGATTTTCAAGTCCGACCGCGAAGGCGCGCGCGCTGAACTGCTGCGCACCGACGCGCTGAAGGTTGACCTCAGCCTGGCCGCCAGCGCGCCCACGCGCAGCGCCGACAACTCGGCCCGCGCCGGCATGGCCAGCCTGCCGCCCACCTTCGAGCTCGGCCCCAAGGTGGAATTGACCCTGGCCCGCGGCGCCCGCTGGCAGCTCGACCTGCGGCTGCCCGTGCATGCCGTGGTCACGGTGCAGCGCTCGC
>JAYUQE010000447.1:0-3028 GCA_043756905.1 Burkholderiales bacterium
GGCCGATGCGCTGGCGCCCCCGTTGTTGGCCGAACTGGTGGCGGTGGCCTTTTCGCAGCGGCGCAAGCTGCTGCGCCACAGCCTGGGGCGCTGGCTCGAAGCGCGCGGCTTCAGCGGCGCGTTCGACTTGCAGCGCCGCGCCGAAGAAGTGCCGGTGGCCGAGTACCTGGCCCTGGCGCGCGCGCTTGACGCCACGCCTTGATCACCCAATAAAAACGGCCCCGAAGGGCCGTTTTTCATGACTGAAATGCCGCGCCGTTTCAGGCCGCATTCAGCCACATGGCGGTGTCAAACGCACTGCTCATCAGCGGCATGTTCATGCCGAAGTTCGGATTGGCTCCGTTCTTCGGTACGGCCACTTTTGGCGCCGGCTTTTCCACCACTGCCTGGGTCATCTCCGCCCGTTCCCACGACCCGATTTCAAGGGAACGGGCTACTGAAAAGAATAGAAACACCTGAATGGTATTCGTCGTTCCGCCCAGAAGTCTGCCGCGTCGCGGAAGACGTCGAGCAACTGCTCGCGCGCCTCGCGGTCGAAGCGCGGGTTGTCGGGCAACTGCTCGAGCACCACGACGAAACCACTTTGCGGCCCCGCCTTGTGCACGGCATCGGTCATGCAGTCGTACAAGGCGTCGAGGTTCTTGCCGAAGTGGGCCGGAAACAAGAAGGCCTGGGCAATGCCGTCGAGCACGTCTTGTTTGGTCTGGGCTTGGCCCAGGTTGGCATACAAGAAGTGCTGGTGATGACTTTGCGCGGCCCCCATCAGGTCTTCAACCCGGTAGGCCCGGATTGCCTGAACGATGTTGGGACGGACAGTCTGCAATGGCATGGTCGCGTTCCTCCTTCCAATAAAAAAACGAATCGGCTCAATCTGCCTACGGCACGATGCGGCTGAAGCTCGCATAGTGGTCGGCGGTGTAGTAACAAGCATCGGGCTGCGTGGCCGCCTTGCCGCCGCAAACGATGCGCCGCGCCCCACGGCTGCGCTCACCCGGCGTGGGCACGGTGTATTCGCGATAAAAGCCGCGTTGGCGTGCCGGCAGGATGCGTTCACGGTTGCCGAACACGACCCCGTCTTTGCTGTAGGCAAACGGCCCGCCGCTGCGTATGAGGGCTTCGGTGCGCTGAGCCTGCACCGGTAGGTTGGCCAACGACACCGTGGCCACACCCACGCCGGAATCCTTGCCCTGGGCCAAACCGCCGAGTGCCAGAGTTCCTGCAAATATGAAGGCGAGCACTAACTTATTTGATGCCCACCCGTTGGCACTGGAACGAAGCAAGTCCACGGGAATACCCTTAAAACTGAAGGCGCGATGCTACCTGAAGGCCGCAAAAAGCTCAAGCCCAAGCCCCGGGAATTGCCCAGTAATTAAGCATGCAAGTGCATGCTCACATTCGGTGAAATTTAGAACACAAAAAGATTTACGTTTTTTTGCTGCGGCGCAATCAGGTTTTAACCCGCGCTTGAGTGAGGCGGGTGCCGGCGCACCATTTCAGCGCGCGGCATTGGCATCTGCAACGGTCAGCGCGGTCATGTTGATGATGCGCCGCACCGTGGTGGAAGGGGTCAGGATGTGCACCGGCTTGGCCGCGCCGAGCAACACCGGGCCGATGGCGATGCCTCCGCCAGCGGCCGTTTTGAGCAGGTTGTAAGCAATGTTGGCGGCGTCGATGTTGGGCAGCACCAGCAGGTTGGCTTCGCCTTGCAGTGTGCTGCGCGGCATGGTTTCGGCGCGGAAGTTCGCATCCAACGCACAGTCGCCGTGCATTTCACCGTCGACTTCCAGCCACGGTGCGCGCGCGCGAATCAAGGCCAAAGCGTCGCGCATCTTCACCGCCGAGGGCAGGTTGCTGCTGCCGAAATTGGAATGTGACAGCAAGGCCGCCTTGGGCTCGATGCCGAAGCGCTTCAATTCCTCGGCCGCCATCACGGTGATTTCGGCCAGCTCTTTCGCATCGGGGTCGGCGTTGACATGGGTGTCGACCAGGAACACCTGGCGCCCGGGCAAGATGAGCCCGTTCATGCAGGCATAGGTGCACACGCCTTCGCGCTTGCCGATGACCTGGTCGATGTGCGCCAAATGCATGGCCGTGCTGCCCCAGGTGCCGCAGACCATGCCGTCGGCTTCACCCTTGTGCAGCAGCATGGCGCCGATCAGCGTCAGGCGCCGGCGCATTTCAATCTTGGCAAACTGCGCCGTCACACCCTGGCGCTCCATCATGCGGTGGTAGGTTTGCCAGAAGTCGCGGTAGCGCTCGTCATGGTCGGTGTTGACGACATCGAAGTCACGCCCCAGCGCCAGGCGCAGGCCGAACTTTTCAACGCGAGCGGCAATCACGTCCGGGCGGCCGATCAATGTTGGCCGGGCCAGGCCTTCGTCGCACACCACCTGCACCGCACGCAGCACGCGCTCTTCTTCGCCTTCGGCATAGACCACGCGCTTGGCCACGGCACGCTTGGCCAGGTTGAAGATCGGTTTCATCGTCGTGCCCGAGGCGTAGACGAAGGTTTGCAGCTTTTCGCGGTAGGCCTGCATGTCGGCGATCGGCCGCGCGGCCACGCCCGATGCCGCCGCCGCAGCGGCCACTGCCGGCGCGATCTTCATCATCAGGCGCGGGTCGAACGGCTTGGGAATCAGGTATTCCGGCCCGAAGCTCAACTCGGCGCCCACATACGCTGCGGCCACCACCTCGCTTTGCTCGGCCTGGGCCAGTTCGGCAATCGCATGCACCGCGGCAATTTCCATGGCCTCGGTGATGGTGGTGGCGCCGCAGTCGAGCGCGCCGCGGAAGATGTACGGGAAGCACAGGACGTTGTTCACCTGGTTCGGGTAATCGGTGCGGCCGGTGGCCATCAGCGCATCGCCGCGCACGGCCTTCACTTCTTCGGGTGTGATCTCGGGCGTGGGGTTGGCCAGCGCCAGGATGATCGGGCGTGCCGCCATGGCCGACACCATCTCCGGCTTGAGCACGCCGCCGGCCGACAGCCCGAGAAAGATGTCGGCCCCGGCCATCACCTCAGCCAACG
>JAYUQE010000448.1:0-8175 GCA_043756905.1 Burkholderiales bacterium
CGCGCGCTGGTCTTCTGGCTGAACACGATCTTGTCGGCGTCCATCAATTCGGTGCGGCCTTCGTAGACCACGCCGGCCAGGTCAGTCACCCAGATGTTCTCGCGCGGCAGCCCGAGCTTGACCAGCAACCCCAGGCAGGCCAGCGCTGCCGCGCCCGCGCCCGAGGCCACGAGCTTGACCTCGTTCATGCTCTTGCCGGCCACCTTGAGTGCATTCAGCACTGCCGCACCGACCACGATCGCCGTGCCGTGCTGGTCATCGTGGAACACCGGAATCTTCATGCGCTGGCGCAACTGGCGTTCGACGTAGAAGCAATCGGGCGCCTTGATGTCTTCGAGGTTGATGCCGCCGAAGGTGGGTTCCAGCGCAGCGATCAAATCCACCAGCTTGTCTAGGTTCTTCTCATTGACTTCGAGGTCGAAGACGTCGATGCCGGCGAACTTCTTGAACAGCACGCCCTTGCCTTCCATCACCGGCTTGGCCGCCAGCGGGCCGATGTCGCCCAGGCCGAGCACCGCGGTGCCGTTGGTCACCACCGCCACCAGGTTACCGCGCGAGGTGTAGCGAAAGGCATTCGCCGGGTCGGCGACGATTTCCTCGCACGCCGCGGCCACGCCCGGCGAATACGCCAAAGCCAGGTCGTGCTGGTTGACCAACTGCTTGGTCGCCATGATGGCCACCTTGCCCGGCGTGGGGAACTCGTGATAGTCGAGCGCCGCGCGGCGCAGCTCTGCGCGTTGTTGTTCAGTGCTGGGCATGGGCCGGGCCTTTTGCGAGTGGAAAGAACGCCCGGCCAGCGCAAGCCAGGCCAGGCCAGGGGAAATATAGGGGGAGAAGCGGCGAGAAAGGGCGCGATTTTTAGTCACGCCCGGCGCCTGCGCGTTATTGCGTACCGGTGCCCTGCCGCCAGGCGGAATACTCGGCGCATGCCCACTGCCCAAGCCGAGCCTACCCCCGCGCCGCCCGGCTGGCGCTGGCGCCGCCTGCTGCTGTGGGCCGCGCTGGTGGCGCTGCTGCTGGTGGCGCAATCGTTGCTGCTGGTGCTCACCATCAACCAGGAAGCCACCCGGCTGCAAGACGAAACCGAAAGCCTGGCGCTGGAAACGGTGGGCGATGTGAAAGGTGAGTTGGCGCGCAACCTGCAGGGCCTGCAGGGCCTGATGTGGCAGCAGCCCGCGCCGCTGCGCTGGCGTGAAGAGGCCACGCAGATACTGCGCCAACAACGTGCTGTGCTGCGCCTGGAGCGGCGCGAAAACACGATGGAGATTGCCGACGCGCAAGACTCCGCGCAGCACGGCGCGCTGTTCGGGCGCCTGCGCCGCCAAGACCTGGAAGTCGAGACCACCCAAGCCTGCGCGGACGCGCGCCGCCATGCCTCGCCGACGTACTCGCGCAGCTTTTTCGTGCCCATGCTCAGCGGCCAGGGCCAGGAGGTGATGGACCTGTGCATCCCGGTGCTCAGCGACGGCCGCGAAGAAGGCTTTCTGGTTGCCACGTTCAGCCTGCAAGCGCTGCTTGAAAGCGTGCTGTCACGTGAACGCTCGCGCGCGTTCGAGTTCAGCTTTGTTGAAGCCGACGGTTCGCGCCTGGCGCGCGCCGGCCTGCCACGCGGGGCCGGCGTGTACCGGGCCGAGCGCCTGGTCGACCTGCCCGGTGCCGGCCTGCAACTGCGCGTGAACAGCGCCGCCGGGCGGCCCAGCCTGGTGCCCAACCTGACCACGGCGCTGGTGCTGGGGCTGTCGCTGGCCCTGTTCGGGCTGGTCATCGTGCTGGCGCGCGACGTGCGCAAGCGCTCGCAAGCGGAACGTCAACTGGCCGAGGCCCTGGCCTTTCGCAAGGCAATGGAAGACTCGCTCAGCACCGGCCTGCGTGCGCGCGACCTGGCCGGGCGCATCACCTATGTGAACCCGGCCTTTTGCGCCATGGTCGGCTTTGCTCCTGAAGCCCTGCTCGGCCAGGCCCAGCCGCCCTATTGGCCGAGCGAGTTGGCCGCCGAATACCAACGCCGCCAGGCGCACCGCCTGACGCCACCGGTGGCCGGCCAGGTGGCCGCGCGTGAAGGCTTTGAAACCCTGTTCATGCGCCAGGGCGGCGAGCGCTTTCCGGTGATGATCTACGAGGCCCCGCTGGTCGATGGCCAGGGCCGGCACACCGGCTGGATGAGCGCGGCGCTCGACATCACCCACCAGCGCCGCATGGAAGAGTTGGCGCGCCAGCAGCAAGAAAAGCTGCAAGCCACGGCGCGCCTGGCCACGGTGGGCGAGATGGCTTCGCTGCTCAGCCACGAGCTCAACCAGCCGCTGGCCGCGATCGCCAGTTATGCCAGCGGTTCGCTCAACATGGCCGGCGAACCCGACGCGCAGGCCCTGATGCGCGAGGGCCTGCAACGCATCTGCGAACAGGCCGACCGTGCCGGGCGCGTGATCAAGAGCGTGCACGACTTCGTGCGCCGGCGCGAGCAGTCGCGCGAGGCGCTGGATGCGGCCGCGCTGCTCGATGCCGCCTTGCCCCTGGTGCGCATGCAGGCACGCAAGAGCGGCACGCAGATCGAACTGGATCTGCCCGCCGCACCGGCTGTGGTGTGGTGCGACCGCACGATGATCGAGCAGGTGCTGATCAACCTGGCGCGCAACGCCATCCAGGCGATGGAGCCGCTCGAACCCGGCCAGCGTGTGCTCACGCTGCGGGTGCGCCAGGCGCATGCGCGCTGGGTCACCTTCAGCGTCATCGACAACGGCCCGGGTATCAGCGCCGAGGTGGCCGCGCGCCTGTTCACGCCGTTCTTCACCACCCGCGCCGAAGGCATGGGCCTGGGCCTGAGCCTGTGCCGCACGGTGGTGGAACAGCACGGCGGCGAATTGACCTTTGCCTCGCCCCCACCCGGGCGCACGGCGGGGACCGAGTTTCGGTTTACGCTCGCCGCCCCACCCCCTGCGGGCGACCCCGCCACAACGTGAGCCCCACCGCGCCCGCTCCCCACCTGGGTCTGCCCACCGTTTACCTGGTGGATGACGAAGACGCCGTGCGCGACGCGCTGGCCTGGCTGCTGCGTTCGCGCCGCCTGCTCTCGGAAGGCTTTGGCAGCGCGCTGGAATTTGTGCAGCATGTGCAGCAGCGCCTACAACCCGGGCAGCCCGACTGGCCGCGCGCGCCGGTCTGCCTAGTGCTGGACATGCGCATGCCCGGCATGAACGGCCAGGCGCTGTTCGAATGGCTGATCGAGCGCGGCCTGCTGGCCGTGCTGCCGGTGATCTTCCTCACCGGCCATGGCGACGTGGCCACCGCGGTGGCCGCGGTCAAGCGCGGCGCCTTCGACTTCGTCGAGAAGCCGTTTTCCAATAACACGCTGGTTGACAGGATCGAGCAGGCCCTGGCCCGCAGCGCGGCTGAACTGGCGCGCCGGCACGCGCGTGCCGCGCACGCCCAGGCTTTGGGCGACCTCACCGAACGCGAGCGCGAAGTCATGCAACAAGTGGTGGCCGGCCGGCCCAACAAGCTCATCGCCGACGCCCTGGGCATCAGTGTGCGCACGGTTGAAGTGCATCGCGCGCGACTGTTTGAAAAGATGGGCGTGAAGTCGGCCGTGGAACTGAGCAACCTGCTGCGCGCGGATGCAGCGAAGGATTCCCAATGAGCCTCGGTGAGTTCGAGCTGATTGCGAAATACTTTGAACGCCCTGTGAAGCGGGCGGTTAAAGGCATCGGCGATGACTGCGCGCTGCTCGCGCCCACGCCGGGCATGCGACTGGCCGTGTCCAGCGACATGCTGGTCGAAGGCCGGCACTTCTTGTCCACCGTGACGCCGCAGCACCTGGGCCGCAAGGCGCTGGCCGTGAACCTGAGCGACCTCGCCGCCTGCGGCGCGCAACCGCTGGCCTACACCTTGGCGCTGGCCATGCCGCGGGTTGACGAGGCCTTCCTGGCCGGTTTCGCACAAGGCTTGCATGCCCTGGGCGATGAACACGGCATCGAGTTGGTCGGCGGCGACACCACCGCCGGGCCGCTGGCCATCTGCATCACGGTGTTCGGTGAAGTGCCGCCCGGCCAGGCCTTGCTGCGCAGCGGCGCCGCGGTGGGCGACGACATCTGGGTCAGCGGCACGCTGGGCGACGCGCGCCTGGCGCTCGAAGCCTTTCGCGGCACGCTGGCCCTGAGCGGCGAGGCCTTCGCGCAGGTGCGCCGCGCCATGGAATGCCCCACACCGCGCGTGGCCCTGGGCCTGGCCTTGCGTGGCGTGGCCAGCAGCGCCATCGACTTGAGCGACGGCCTGTGCGGCGACCTGGGCCATGTGCTGGCGCGCAGCGGCGTGGGCGCCAGCGTCCACACGGCGGCCCTGCCGCGCAGCGCCTGGCTGCGTGCCCAAGACCCGGCCGTGCAGTTGCAGTGCTGCGTGGCGGGCGGTGACGACTACGAGCTGCTCTTCTCCGCCCCGGCCAACCGCTACGCCGCCGTGCTGGCCGCGGGCGTGCAGGCCGGCGTGGCGGTCAGCCGCATCGGCGTGATCGACGCGCAGCCTGGCTTGCGCCTGCTCGATGAAACCGGTGCGCCGCTGAAGCAACACTTCAGCGCCTTCGATCACTTCAAAGCATGAGCCCGCCCGGCCGCCCGAAGGGCGAATCCCTGAATGCGAAGCATGAAGGTACCCCAATGAGCGCGCCGGGCCGCTCCCAAGCGCTCATCCCGAAGCACGCAGTGCGCAGGGTCGTCCAATGAGCGCGCCTGGCCGCTCCCAAGCGCTCACCCCGAAGCACGCAGTGCGCAGGGTCGTCCAATGAGCGCGCCGGGCCGCTCCCAAGCGCTCACCCCGAAGCACGCAGTGCGCAGGGTCGTCCAATGAACTCCGCCCGCCGCGCCAGCGCGCGCCTGATGTTCGAGCACCCGGCCCATTTGCTGGCCTTGGGCTTTGGCAGCGGCCTGGCGCCGCGCGCCCCCGGCACCGTGGGCACGCTGTGGGCCTGGCTGGCGTGGCTGTTGCTGGCACGCTGGCTGGGTGATGCGCAATGGGCGCTGCTGCTCGCCGCGGGCTTGCTGGTGGGCGTGTGGGCGTGCACCGTGTGTGCCCGCAGCCTGGGTGTGAGCGACCCCGGCGCCATCGTCTGGGACGAGATCGTTGCCTTCTGGCTGGTGCTGTGGCTGGCCATGCCCATGGGGCTGTGGGGCCAGCTCGCGGCGTTCGCGCTGTTCCGCTACTTCGACGCTGCCAAACCCGGCCCGGTGGCCTGGGCCGACCAGCATTTCAAGGCCGCCCCAGGCGCGCCGATCACCTGGCGCGCCGGCCTGGGCATCATGCTCGACGACCTGGTCGCGGCGGCCTGCACCCTGCTCGTCATCACCCTGTGGCGCAGCCTATGGAACTGAATGTTTTTGAACCCGACGTGCTGGCCTTGGCCGCCGCCCTGCGCGCCCGCGGCTGGCTGTTGGCCAGCGCTGAAAGCTGCACCGGCGGCCTGGTCGCCGCGGCCTGCACCGCGCTGGCCGGTTCGAGCGACTGGTTCGAGCGCGGCTTCGTTACCTACAGCAATGCCGCCAAGACCGAGATGCTGGGCGTGCCCGCCGCATTGATCAAGCGCCACGGCGCGGTGAGCCAGCCCGTGGCGGTGGCCATGGCGCAGGGGGCGCTGAACCATTCAGCGGCGCAACTCGCCGTGGCCGTCACCGGCATCGCCGGCCCGGCCGGTGGCACGCCGGCCAAGCCGGTGGGCACGGTGTGGTTGGCGCTGGCCGTGCGCGGCACGCCGGCCCAGGCACAGTTGCTGCAACTGGGTGGCGACCGCGCCGCCGTGCGCACACAAACCGTGAGCGTGGCGCTGCGCGCCTTGCTGGCCCGCGCCGCATGAGCCCGCCCGGCCGCCCGAAGGGCGAATTCCGCAGTGCGCAGCACGAAGGTACACCAGTGAGCCTGCCCGGCCGCCCGAAAGGCGAATACCGGAAGGCGCAGCCTGAAGGTACACCAATGAACGTGCTGCTGTGCGGCCAATGGCCCGAGGCTGAAGCGCAGGCCTGGCACGCGGCGCTGAGCCGGGCCGCGCCCGACGTGGCCTGGTTGAACGACGAACAAGCCGCTGCTCAGGCGCACAACATTGAAGCCGCGGTGGTGGCCAACCCCGCGCCGGGCAGCCTGCGCGCCTACCCCAAGCTGCGGCTGATCCAAAGCCTGTGGGCCGGCGTGGACCGGCTGCTGGCTGACCCCAGCGTGCCGCAGCACGTGCCCATCGCCCGCATGGTCGACCCCGCGCTCACCACGGCGATGGCCGAGACCGCGCTGTGGGCCACGCTGTCGCTGCATCGCGGCTTCTTCACCTACGCCGCGCAACAGCGCCAGCAGCACTGGCAGCCGCTCGCACAACGCCGTGCCGCCGAGGTGAATGTGGCCGTGCTCGGCCTGGGCGTGCTGGGCGGCGCGGTGGCGCAGTGCCTGGCCGCGCAGGGCTATGCCGTGAGCGGCTGGGCGCAACAGGCCAAGCCGCGGCCGGGCTTGTTGAACGCTGTGTCGCACTCAGTCAACGGTTTGGCGGCGCTGCCCGGCCTGCTGGCGCGCAGCCAAGTCGTCATCAACCTGCTGCCGCTCACTCCGGCCACGCGCGGCCTCATCGACCGCACGTTCCTCAACCACCTGCCACCCGGCGCCGCGCTGGTCAACCTGGCGCGCGGCGCGCATGTGGTCGATGCCGACCTGCTGGCTGCGTTGCACAGCGGCCAGTTGGCGCACGCCGTGCTCGATGTCTTTCACACCGAGCCGCTGCCCGCCTCGCACCCTTACTGGTCGCACCCTCATGTCACCGTGTTGCCGCATGCCGCGGCGCTGACCGATGAACGCAGCGCCGCCGCCGTGGTGGCCGCCAACCTTCTCGCGCTGGCCCACGGGCAAGCGCTGCAAAACCTGGTGCTGCGCGACCGCGGGTATTGATGCCCGGCGTTGATGCCAGGCATTGGTGCCCACGCGCCTGGGCACAATCGCGTCACCGTTGCCATCAAAGACATCGTGCAAGACCTTCAAAGCTGGATTGGCCGAAGTGAAACGTTAGCGGACGACATCACCGCCACGCCCGTGCGCGCCCTGGCCGCCACGCTGGATCTGCCCGATACCGCCGTGCCAGCCGGCACGCCGCTGCCGCCGCTGTGGCACTGGCTGTACTTCCTGCCACTGCGTCGGGGCAGCGAGATCGGCCCCGACGGCCACCCCCGGCGCGGCGGCTTCATGCCGCCCGTTGAGCTGCCGCGGCGCATGTGGGCCGGCAGCCAGTTCGCGTGGCACGCGCCCATTCGTGTGGGCGATGCGGTGGCGCGCACCTCGACCATTGCCAACGTGAGCAGCAAGGAAGGGCGCAGCGGCAAGCTGGTGTTCGTGAAGGTGCGCCACGAGCTGCATTGCAATGGCGCCGCGCAGCCGGCCTTGGTGGAGCATCACGACATCGTCTACCGCGATGCGCGCCAGCCGGGCGATGTCGACCCGGCGCCGCAAGCCGCGCCGGCCGCGGCGCCGTGGCGGCGCGAGGTCACGGCCGATGAAGTGCTGCTGTTCCGCTACAGCGCGCTCACCTTCAACGGCCACCGCATCCACTACGACCGGCCCTACGCCACTCAAGCCGAAGGTTACCCGGGCCTGGTGGTGCACGGCCCGTTGCTGGCCACCTTGCTGCTCGATCTGCTGCGCCGCCACGCGCCGCAGGCCGAGGTGGCGAGTTTTCAGTTCCGCGCCGTGCGGCCCACGTTCGACGGCCAGGCCTTCACGCTCAACGGCAACCCGAATACCGGCGAAAACGGCAAGACCGTGCAGCTCTGGGCGCAAGACCACGCCGGCTGGTTGACGATGGACGCCGTGGCCACGCTGCGCTGAACCTCACCCACCACCCTCCACCCTTCACCCTGCGCCCGGCGCACCGCATAGCATGGACTTGCATCTGACAGGCCGCACCGCATTGGTCACCGGCGCCAGCGTGGGCATTGGCCGCGGCATCGCGCTGGCCCTGGCCGAAGAAGGCGTGCGCCTGGCGCTCACGGCGCGCCGGCTCGACAAGCTGGAAGAAGTGGCCGCCGCCATCGTGGCCGCCGGTGGCATCCAGCCCGTGCTCATCGAGCAGGACATGTATGCCGAAGACGCCGCGCAGCGCCTGGCCACGGCCGCGGTGCAGGGCCTGGGCCAGGTGGACATCCTGGTCAACAACGCCGGTGGCTC
>JAYUQE010000449.1:0-3015 GCA_043756905.1 Burkholderiales bacterium
CCCCATGGCCAGCAGCAAGTCGGTGAATTCCACGTCGCCGGCCATCTCGCCGCACACGCTCACGCCTTTGCCGGCGGCGTGCGCTTCGCTGATGGCCCCGGCCAGCAGGCCCAGCACGGCCGGGTGCCAGGGGTCGTACAGGTGCGAGACGGTGTCGTCAGCACGGTCGATGGCCAGGGTGTACTGGATCAGGTCATTCGTGCCGATGGAGATGAAATCAAAGTGCCGGATGAATAACCGCAGGCTCAATGCGGCAGCCGGCACCTCGATCATCGCGCCCAGTTCCACGGCGCCATAGGGCTGGCCCGCGGCGTCGAGCTGGGCGCGGGCACGTGCCAGCGCGGCCAAGGTCAGGTGCACCTCGCTCATCTGCGCCAACATGGGGATCAGGATGCGCACCTTGCCGTAGGCGCTGGCACGCAAGATGGCGCGCAACTGCTGGCGGAACATGGCCGGCTCGGCCAGGCTCCAGCGGATGGCGCGCAGGCCCAGCGCCGGGTTGAGCACATGCTCGTGGCGCAGCTCGTGCAGGCTCATGCGTTCGAGCGGCTTGTCGGCGCCGATGTCCACGGTGCGGATCGTCACCGGCAGGCCTTGCATGGCTTGAACGGCGGCGCGGTAGGCCTCGAACTGTTCATCCTCCCCCGGCGGGTTGCCGGGGCGGTTCATGAACAGAAATTCGCTGCGCAACAGGCCCACGCCCACCGCGCCGGCTTGCACTGCGGCGGCGGCGTCGCCGGGCATTTCGATGTTGGCCAGCAACTCCACGGCCTGGCCATCGAGCGTGACCGAAGGGGTGTGGCGCAAACGGTCAAGCCGCGCGCGTTCGAGTGCGATCTGGCGCTGCAGGTGGCGGTATTCGGCCAGCACCAGTTCGCTGGGGTTGACGATGACCACGCCGGCGTCGCCGTCGATGATCAGCCAGTCGTCCTGGCGCACGATGCGGCTGGCCTCGCGCGCGCCCACCACGGCCGGGATGTCCATGCTGCGCGCCACGATGGCGGTGTGCGAGGTGCGCCCGCCTACATCAGTGACGAAGCCGGTGAAGACGCTGTGCTTGAACTGCATCATGTCGGCCGGCGCCACGTCGTTGGCCACCAGCACCAGCGGGTCTTCGCCGGCCGCGCCGCGCTGGCTCGGCGTGAGGGCAGCGCGCTGCGGCGCATGCTCGCGCGCCATGGCCTGCAACAGCCGCTCGACCACTTGCTCCAGGTCGGCCTTGCGCTCGCGCAGGTAGTCGTCTTCCATCTCGTCGAACTGGCGCGCCAGCACTTCAAGTTGCGCCGACAGCGCCCATTCGGCGTTGTAGTGGCGCTCACTGATCCACAGCTTGGTGGCACCGGTGAGGGTGTCGTCGTGCAGCAGCATCAGGTGCACATCGAGCAGCGCCGAAAGTTCATGCGGCGCCTCGGCCGGCAGCTCGCGCTGCAAGGTGGTGAATTCTTCGGCCACGGTGTCGCGTGCCTGGCGCAGGCGGGCGATTTCACTGTCCACCTCGGCCGGGGTGATGAAGTAGTGCTCCACGTCAACCCGGCTCGACGCCACCAGCACCGCACGGCCGATGGCCACGCCGCGCGAAACGGGCAGGCCGAAGAGCTGGATGCTCACGACTTATTGACCTTCGCCGAACTTGTCGTTGATCAGCGTGACCAGCGCGTCGCGGGCCGCCACTTCGTCGGCGCCGTCGGTCTCGATTTCCACTTCACTGCCCAGCCCGGCGGCCAGCATCATCACGCCCATGATGCTCTTGGCGTTCACGCGCCGGCCGTTGCGGCTCAAGTGGATGTCGCTCTTGAAGCTGCCGGCCAGCTTCGTGAGCTTGGCCGAGGCGCGGGCATGCAGGCCGAGCTTGTTGCTGATGGTGATGGCGCTTTTGATCATGGGCTGATCACGTTCATGCCGCGCCGGGGCGCGAACGATTGATGCCTTCGACACCGCCGTCCAGCGCCAGGCTGCACAGCTTGTCGATGGGCTCATCCAGGTAGCACAGCGTGCGCCACAGCATGGGCAGGTTGAGCCCGGCAATCACGCGCACGCGCGGGTCGCCATCGGCCACCTGCCTGGCGCCGTTGTAAGGGGTGGCGCCCACGGTGTCGGCCAGCACCAGCACATCGGCCTCGGGCTCGCGCGGCAACAGCGCGCGCAGGCGCTGGGCAACGTCGTCGATCTGCTCGCTGGGTTGCACGTCCAACACCTTCAGCGACGCTGCCGCCTTCTCGAAACAATGCCCGCCCAGGCCGCTGAAGGTGCTGGCCAGGGGCGCATGGGCGACGAGTACAACGGTGGTCATGGTTTGGGGGTGGCTGAGGTGGCGGCTTGATTATCCGTGGCACCACGGCTGCCCAACAGGAACCAGGCGTAGGCGGCAGCGCAGCACAGGCCGAACACGCCGAAGCAGAGGGTGTAGGCGCGCGGCAACGCCACACCGCGGGCCACCAGGGCGTCCAGCCCCAGGCCGATACCCCATTGCACGCAGAACACGCCGGCAAAGATGGCCAGGTTGAAGGCCGAAAGCGCGCGCCCGGCCTGCGCCGCCGGGAAGGCCTGGCTCACCGCCGGCTGGCTGAGCGAAACGAAGGTGCTGGCCACGCACCAGGCGGCCCAGTGCGCCGCGCCGGCCTGCGCGCCCAGGGCCACGTTCAGCGCCAGCAGGGCCAGGCTCAGCGGCAGGCCCCAGCGCATGACGCGTTCACTGTCCAGCCCGCGCCTGACCAGCCGCGGCATCAGCGCGCCCCAGGCCATGAAGGCGAACAGCATGCTCAGGTTGATGGCGAACAGCCCCTGCGCGGCCTGCTGCGCCGACCAGCCGCTGACCTGGGTCAACCACGGCCCGGCCCACAGTGACTGCACGGCGATCATGCCGCCGTAGTTGAAAAAGCCCATCGGCGCCATGCGCAAAAAACGGGGGTGGCGCACGATCGTGCCATAACCGCTTCTTGCAGTCGACTCGGCAGCCGACTCGGCAGCCGACTCGGCAGCCGACTCGGCAGCCGACGCGGCCGGCGGCGCGGCGGG
>JAYUQE010000450.1:0-3012 GCA_043756905.1 Burkholderiales bacterium
CAGGACTATGCGTTTGGCCGCGATGGTGTGAAGGCGTTCAAGGAATCGGTGAAGTCGGCCAAGATCGTTCATGAGGAATTCCTGCCCACCACCACCACCGACTTCACCGCCGGTGCGCAACGCATCATCGACAAACTGAAGGATCTGCCCGGGCGCAAGGTGATCTGGATCATCTGGGCCGGCGGTGGCGGCAACCCGTTCAAGATCGTCGATCTCGACCTGAAGCGCTACGGCATCGAGATCGCCACCGGCGGCAATATCCTGCCGGCCATGGCCGCGTACAAGCAGTTTCCGGGCATGGAAGGCGCCACGTATTACTACTTCGGCATCCCGAAGAACTCGGTCAATGAATGGCTGGTGGCCAACCACTACAAGCAGTTCAAGAACCCGCCTGACTTCTTCACCGCCGGTGGCATGAGCGCGGCCATCGCCGTGGTCGAGGCCCTGAAAAAGACCAAGGGCGACACCGCCACCGACAAACTCATCAGCACCATGGAAGGCATGAGCTTCGCCACGCCCAAGGGCAAGATGACCTTCCGCAAGGAAGACCACCAGGCGATGCAGGACATGTACCACTTCAAGATCAAGGTCGACCCGGCGTTTGCCTGGGGCGTGCCCGAACTGGTGCGCGAGATCAAGGCCGATGAGATGAACGTGCCCATTCGCAACAAACGGTAGAGGAAACTGGGTCCGCGGGCAGGCCACCCCATGCTCGAAACCAGAGACCTGACGATCCGCTTCGGCGGCCACGTGGCGGTGGATCGCGTGAGCTGCCGCTTCGCGCCGGGCACGCTCACCGCCATCGTCGGCCCCAACGGCGCGGGCAAGACCACCTACTTCAACCTCATCTCGGGCCAGTTGCCGGCCAGCGTTGGGCGGGTGTTGCTGCGCGGTGAAGACATCACGCACCTGAGCGCGCCGCTGCGCGCGCGCCGCGGCCTGGGCCGGGCGTTCCAGTTGACGCAACTCTTCCCCAACCTCAGCGTGCGCGAGAACGTTCGCCTGGGCGTGCAGGCGCGCGAGGCCGGCCGCGGCAAAGGCGGCGGCGTGGCCGGCGTCGATGTGTGGCGCGTGTGGCAAGACCGCAAGGCCTGGGTCGACGAAGCCCAGGCGCTGCTCGAACAGGTGAACCTGGGGCCCAAACATGCGGCTGCGGCGGCCAGCCTGCCGCACGGTGACCAACGCAAGCTCGAAGTGGCGCTGCTGATGGCGCTGGACCCGCAGGTGTACATGTTCGACGAGCCCACCGCCGGCATGAGCGTGGACGAAGTGCCCGTGGTGCTGGAACTCATTCAGTCGCTCAAGGCGCACAAGGATCGCTGCATCCTGCTGGTGGAACACAAGATGGACGTGGTGAGCCAGTTGGCCGATCGGATCATCGTGCTGCACAACGGCGCACTGGTGGCCGACGGCCTGCCTGCGGATGTGATTGCCTCGCCCATCGTGCAACAAGCCTACCTGGGGCTGGCGGCCGAGGAGCCGGCGTGAGCGTTGCCCTGCTCGAATTGACGGGTGTGCACACGCACATCGGCGCGTATCACATCCTGCATGGCGTGGACCTGGCCGTGCCCGAAGGCGAAGTGACGATGCTGCTGGGCCGCAACGGCGCGGGCAAGACCACCACGCTGCGCAGCATCATGGGCTTGTGGCAGCCCAGCCAGGGCCGCATCAGCTTCAAGGGCGAGCCCATCAACGGCGACGCCACCCCGGCCATCGCCCAGCGCGGCATCGCCTACGTGCCCGAGGCCATGGGCATCTTCACTGACCTGAGCGTGAAGGAAAACATGGTGCTGGCCGCACGCAGCGCACGCCACGCCGGCGAGCTGGACACGCAGCGGCTTGAATGGATCTTTAGCCTGTTCCCGGCGTTGAAGAAGTTCTGGCTCTTCCCGGCGGGCAAGCTCAGCGGCGGGCAAAAGCAGATGCTCGCCGTGGCGCGCGCCATTTGCGAGCCGCGTGCGCTGATCCTGATCGACGAGCCGAGCAAGGGCCTGGCGCCGTCGATCATCCGCAACCTGATCGATGCCTTCAATGAACTCAAGCGCCAGCGCACAACGCTGTTGCTGGTGGAGCAGAACTTCATGATGGCCAAGGCCCTGGGTGACAGCGTGGCGGTGATGGACAACGGCCGCGTGGTGCACCGCGGCACGATGCGCGAACTGGCTGAAGACGAAGCCATGCAGCAGCGCCTGCTCGGGCTGGCGCTGGGGGCCCACCCGTGACGGCGGCCGTGCCGGCGCCAACGAGCGCGGCCCAGGCCGTGCCGCAGGCGGAATTCGACTGGCGCCCGCTCGCCCTGCTGGTTGGCTTGCTGGCCGCGGGCTTGCCGCTGATCGGCAGCGCCAGCACCTGGCTCACGCTCAGCGTGGCCGGGCTGGCGATGGGGCTGATCATCTTCATCATCGCCTCAGGTCTGACGTTAATCTTCGGCCTCATGGATGTGCTGAACTTCGGCCACGGCGTGTTCATCGCCCTGGGCGCTTTCGTGGCCACCACGGTCATGGCGGGCACGGCGGACTGGGCCGGCACCTCGGGCATGCTGCAGTTGCTGTCGGTGTTCTGCGCCATGCTCGTGGCCATGGCGGTGGCCGGCGCGGCGGGCTTTGCCTTCGAACGCATCATCGTGCGGCCGGTGTACGGCCTGCACCTGAAGCAGATTCTCATCACCATGGGCGGCATGATCGTGGGTGAAGAACTGATCAAGGTGATCTGGGGCCCGCTGCAGATTCCGCTGCCCTTGCCTGAAGTGCTGCGCGGCGCGTATTTGATCGGCGACGCGGCGGTGGAGAAGTACCGCGTGCTGGCCACGCTGATCGGCCTGATCGTCTTCGCTGCGCTGGCTTTCACGCTGAACCGCACCAAGATCGGCCTGCTCATCCGCGCCGGCGTGCAAGACCGCGAAATGGTCGAGTCACTCGGCTACCGCATCCGCCGCCTGTTCATCGGCGTGTTCGTTGCCGGCTCGGCCCTGGCCGGGCTGGGCGGCGTGATGTGGGGGCTGTACCAGCAAAA
>JAYUQE010000451.1:0-3006 GCA_043756905.1 Burkholderiales bacterium
GGCGTGGCCGGGAAGCGCGTGCGCTGAATGGCCGGCAACTCGCAGGCGCGGTGCACCAAAGAGGCCAGTTCGTTGCGGTTGGGCACACGCCAGTCGCCATAACCCCGGCCCGCATTGGCGCTGTCGGCATTCACACTGCCGGCGCGCGCCAGCGCGGCGCTGAAGGTGCTGTGGGCGTTGGCGCTGCCGCTGGCGCAGCCGCTGCCGGAAAGGCCATCGGCACATTGCTGCCACATCAAACCTGTGGCTTGATCGGTCACCGTGCCGTTGGCATGGTCGGTGAAGCGTGCCGGGTCGGCTTCGGTGCAGGCCCCATAGGCCGGCGAGTTGCCGCGCACGATGCGCACGGCGGAATTCAAGCTGGTGCGGTTGCTGATGGTGTCGTAGGCCAACGCACCGGTATCGAAATCAACCATCCAGGCCGCGCGCGTGTCGCCGGCGTACAGCGTGCTGGTCCAGAAGGCGCTCGATGGCGTGCCGGCAAACCAGGCATCGATGCGCGGTGCGCTGCTGGCGCCCGCATCCACCAGGCCCAGCAATTCTTCGGCGCTGGGCAGCCGCCAATCTGTGTAGCCACACAAAGCGCTGCCATTGGCAGCCACGGCCCGCGCGCTGGCGTCCGCCAGCGAGGGTGCGGCCGTCGCCGCGTTGTGCCACAGCAGCCCGGTGACCAGGTCTTCCACACAGCCGCCGCTGCGGTTGGCAAAGGCGAAGCCCAGCCGGCCGTCGATGTTGCCGCTGGTCAACACGCCGGTGTCTCGGCCGCCCTGTGCATCTTGGCCGGCCACGGTGGTGTTGCCACAGGCCACCAAGGTGCCGCTGCTGTCAAGACATTGGTGGGCGCCGGTGTCGTTCAAGCCGCCCTTGGCGTCATTGATGATGCGCCCGGTGGCACGCACGGTGCTGCCTTGCCAATCCACCAGCACGTCGAACGTTTCGTTCGGCTCGACCTTGGCGTTGGGGCACAGGGTGATGGCCAGCGCCGCCGTTCGGCCATTCACCACGGCAGTGGCGCCGCCTTGGTTGATGTAATCGACATCGCCCGTGCAACTGCTGCCGCCGAGCGCATGCCCACTGCCGGTGCCGCTGTTGCCGCTGCGCCAACTGATGAGGGTGCCGCTGGCCACCTCGGGCGGTGGAGTGGCTTGGAACGTCATGCTGCCGGATGCAGAAAACGCGCTTTCGGTGGCGACGGTGACCGGCCCCAGCGGCAGGAGTGCGCCACCGCCACCGCCGCAGGCGGCCAGGGCCAGCAAGGCGGTGGTTGCCCAAAGGGGGCGCGCCCAAATTTGGCGCACCCGAATTTGGCGCACCCATTTGCGCGGAGTGCAAGAAGCGGGGCTTTGCCGGTGGTGCATGGTGTGTGTCTCAGCTCAAACGTTGCAAAGGGGGCGTCTGGGGGCACGCGGCAACAACGCCGCCGTGTAGCCCCAGCCGGGGTGGCGTGGTGAAGGAAAGTTGCTGCGACAGTTGCACTTCGCGGCGACGCAGGGCGCGCCGCTGTGCCGCCCAGGCGTCGGTGGGCCATGCCGGTGCAATGAGGCGATGCAGCGTTTGACAAGCGCGCCGCCACAGCGGTGCAGGCGGCGCACCCGGCTGCATGGTGCGCAGGCCATATTCGCAGTGCAGGGCTGCGGCATGCGGCAGCAACTGGCTGCCCATGCCACCCCACACCATGCCCGGGCCCAGCAAGGCGCCCAGGTGCGTGCGGGCCGCGGTCACGGTGCAGGGTGCGGGTGGCAGGCCGTGGCGGTGCTGCACCGCTTGTGCCAGGGCCAGATGCAAATCGCGCTGTGGCCAACGGGTGTTGAACTGCGGGCTGAATGCCAGGCCGCCTTGGGGATCAATGTCGAAATCAACACCGCGCTTGAGTAGATCGCGCACCCACAGCGCCTGGCGCACCAGGCCCTGTGCGCGCAGGCTCACCCGCCACACCGGTGGCAGGCCCGCACTGTTTGCGTCGATGAGCGACTCGCCCTGAGCGGTGAATTGCGCCAGGCCGTCGGCCGCGGCCGCGTAGTGCGCGGGCGATTGCAGCGCGCCGGCCAAGGCACAGGCCGCGGCCACGGCCGCACCCAGCCCCGTGCGGTCTTCTTCGCGCACCAGGCTGATGGCTTGCGCTGCGTCTTGCAGCAGCAAGCCGCCGATGTCCCAGGCCCACCACACAGGCAGCCGGCGCGCCGCCAGGATGGCATCGTGTACCTGCGTCGGCAGCAACGCGGCAACCCACTGGCGCGGCGTACCCATCACACCCGTCGCCGGCGCAGGCGACGCCACCTGTGGCGCAGCCAGACTCGCCAAACCCATGCCGCAAGCCGCCCACAGCGGCGCCAACGCCGTCATGCATTCGGCCACCGCCGCTTCGTTGCGCACCAGCAAGTGGCCGTGGCCATGCACCAGTGCCGATGCCGCCAGGCCCAAGCCCAGCGCGGGCAGGGCAACCGCCGCATCGCTGCATTGCACGGCCACGCCGCCTTCGCCCAGTGCCCACGCCGCGGGCAAGGCGGCCGGTACAAGGTCAAGCCCGGGCCAGGCGGTCTGGGCCTGCAAGGCCAACAGAGTAAGCAAACGCACGCGCAGGCCGTGCAGCAACCGCGCATCGGGTGCGCGGCGCAGCGCGTGCGCCACGGCGTCGCCGGCATGTCGCAGCAACTGCGGCGTGGGCTGCGGTGTCGCGGCGCGTTGGGCCTGTAGCGCATCGGCCCAGGCCACGCCTTGTTGCGTGTTGGCGGCCGGGCTCATAGTGTGTAGCGCTGCTGCAGCAACTGCTGCATGGCGGCGCGGCCGCGTTGCCACAAGGTGCGCTGGCCGACAGGCACGCGCAACACGCCGGCCACGCCGTGCAAGGCACCTTGGCTGTGGGCGCCCAGGTCGCTGGCGCTGGCGATGATTTCAAAGAAGGCTTCTGCTGCCACCATGCCGCTGGCGTCGTCGGTGCGCACGGCGATGTCACCACCGCCGGCCATGCCCAAAGCGGCACTGGCCAAACGTTGGCGTTGATAGGGC
>JAYUQE010000452.1:0-3005 GCA_043756905.1 Burkholderiales bacterium
TTGCAGGTCGAACTCGCACTCGGTGGCGATGAGTTCATCGATGCCCAGATACCGGGCCGTCAACTCGGCCAGAAAACGGTTGGTGGCCGTGCTCAGGATGAGCGTGTCGCCCAGCTTTGCGTGCTGGCGCACCAGGGCATGCGCTGCCGCCGGAAGGCGGGGCGCGATCACCTGCTTGAGGTATTCACCACGCAGCGCCTTCCATTGCGCGCGCGTGCGCCCGGCCAGGGTGCCGATGTAGAAGGCGCAGAAGTCAACCGCGCTCACCGTGCCGGCCTGGTAGGCGCGCTCCATCTCGCGGTTAAGGGGCTCGAAACGCTCGCGCGCCAGTACGCCGCGCTGCATCAGGAATTCGCACCACAGCACATCGCTGTCACCACCCAGCAGCGTGTGGTCGAGGTCGAAGATGGCCAGCCTGGTGATCAAGTTGAATGCTCAAGTGCTCAAGCGATGAAGCGCTTAGGCCTGTTTGAGGTGCCAGGCCTTGGGCCGCGTGAAGGTCTGGATGCCTTGGCGCGACAGTGTCAGGCCCAGGCCTGAATCGCCGCGCCCGCTCCAGGGCAGGCGCGGGCTGACGCGGTCGCAGCAATTCCAGTACACGCTGCCGGCATTCACCTGGGCCAGCAGCGCGCGGGCCTGGCCTTCGTCGCGCGAATACACGCCCGCGGTGAGGCCGTAGCGGGTGTCGTTCATCAGCGCCACGGCCTCCTCGTCGCTCTTCACCGCTTGAATGCCGATGATCGGGCCGAAGCTTTCTTCGCGCATCACCTGCATGCTGTGGTTAACGCCGCTGAGCACCGTGGGCTCGAACCAGTTGCCCGGGCCAGGCCGCACCTGGCCGCCGCAATGCAAGGTGGCGCCCTTGGCCAAGGCGTCCTGCACCTGGGCCTGCAACACGGCCAACTGCGGCGCGCGGGTGATGGCGCCGAGGTAGCAGGCTTCATCGAGCGGGTTGCCCTGGGTGAAACCGGCCACGGTGGCCAGGAAGTGCTTCAGGAACTCATCGAACAGGCTTGCATGCACGTAAATGCGTTCCACCGAACAGCAGCTCTGGCCGGTGTTGTACATCGCGCCATCGGCCAGCGCGCTGGCGGCCAGGGCGGCGTCGGCATCGGCGCGCACGTAGCTCGGATCTTTGCCGCCGAGTTCGAGCTGCAGCTTCACCAGCTTCGGCGCCAAGGCGCTGGCGATGCGCTGGCCGGTGGCATGGCTGCCGGTGAAGAACAGGCCGTCGATGCGCTGTTCGAGCAGCGCCGCGCCGACTTCGCCCGCGCCCACCAGGCAGGCCATCAATGCAGTGGGCACGCCCGCGGCGTGCAGCAGCCGGGTGATGTGCTGGCCGCTGAGCGTGGCGAATTCGCTGGGCTTGTAGAGCACGGCGTTGCCGGTGAGCAGCGCCGGCACGATGACGTTGCAGCCCACGAAGTACGGGTAGTTCCAGGCCGAGATGTTGGCCACCACGCCGAGCGGTTCGTGCGTGATGCGCTCGACCATGCCGCCGGCACTGAACACGTCTTGGGGCGCGGTGGCGGCCTCGCACTCGGCCAGGAAGAAGTCGATGCGGCCGAGCAGGCCGTTCAGTTCATTGCGGCTTTGGCTGATGGGTTTGCCCACTTCCTGCGTGAGCGTGCGCGCCAGCGGGTCGATCTCGGCCACCAGGCCGGCGCGAAAGCGTTCGATCACCGCGCGGCGTTCGGCCAACGGCACTTGCGCCCAGGCCGGCTGCGCCGCGCGCGCGGCAGCGGCCTGGGTGGCGACACTGGCGGCATCGTCTGCCGCCAACTCAGTGATCAGCTCGCCGTTGGCAGGGTTGTGGATTGAAAGTGATGGCATACGTTAGAAGCCCGTCCTAGAAGGCAGCCTTGATCAGCCGCTCAAAGTCAGCCGCCGTGCACGGCCGCGGGTTGGTCTGGTGGCAGATGTCTGCCGTGGCGATGGCCACCAGGCGCGGCAGGTGTTCGTGCGTGACGCCCCGCATTGCCAGGCCGCCGGTGATGCCGATGCTTGCCTTCAGTTGCGCCAGCCAGGGCACAAAAGCGGCGCCGCCACCCGCCACGCCGCACACATGCGCCAGCTCATCGAACTTGGCTGGCACGGCTTCGAAGTTCCAGGCCAGCACCGGCTCGATCATCAAGGCGTTGGCCAAGCCGTGATGCAAATCGTTCACGGCGCCCAGGGCATGCGCGCACGAGTGCACCGCGCCCAGGTCTTTCTGGAACGCGATGGCGCCCATCATGCTGCTCATCATCATGTCGGCGCGCGCCTGCAAATTCAGTGGCTGATGCACAGCGTTAACCAACGCACGGGCCCCCACACGCAGGCCTTCCAGTGCGATGCCGTCGCACAGCGGGTGGTAAGCCGGCGAGAGGTAGCTTTCAATGTTGTGGGTGAGTGCGTCCATGCCCGTGGCGGCAGTGACGGCCGCGGGCAGGGCAAAGGTGAGTTCGGGGTCGGCGAACACCGCGCGCGCCAATATCCTGGGGCTGAACACGGTGCGCTTGACGTGCGTGTCGTTCTCGGCCACTACCGCCGAGCGGCCCACTTCAGAGCCGGTGCCCGAGGTGGTGGGCAGCGCCACGAAGTAGGGCAGCGCGTTTACGATGGGCCGCACGGCGGGGTGATCCCACACGTATTTGAGCACGTCGCCTTCATGCACCGCCATCACGCCCACCACCTTGGCCACGTCGAGCGCGGCGCCGCCACCGAAGCCGATCACTGCATCAGCGCCGTGCGTTTTGAACGCGGCTGCACCCGCCATCACTTGCGCGCAGGTGGGGTTGCCCATCACGCCGCTGAAGACGGCGGTTTGCAGCCCGCCCAGGTGGCTGAGGAATTCAGCCAGCACGGGCAGCTTGGCCAAGGCCGCATCGGTGACGATGAGCGGGCGCTTGCAGCCCTGCGCAAGCAAGTGCGCCGCCACCCCCTTGCGCGCACCCGCGCCGAAGTGGATGGGGGTGGGGAAGGAGAAGCGGGTCAGCGTCATGGTCAAGTGATTCGTTTGTGGG
>JAYUQE010000453.1:0-8115 GCA_043756905.1 Burkholderiales bacterium
GTCTTCTGGGGGCCGATGGCGGTGGCCATCATGGGCGGGTTGGTGGTCGCCACCGCGCTCACCCTGCTGTCGCTGCCGGCGCTGTATGCGGCGTGGTACCGAGTCAAGCCTGCCGGCCACCCTGAACCGTCCGGCCAGCGAGCGGGCCAGCAGGCAGGCCAGCAGGCATCGCCGTCCCGCTAGAATGCGCCGACCGGCGGCGAGGCGCCCGCCCGGGCCTTGCTGGCGCAGCCAGGCTCGCGTGCGCATGTCCTCGCCCAGCACGCCGCGCGGGTGGCGAAATTGGTAGACGCACCAGGTTTAGGTCCTGACGCCAGCGATGGTGTGGGGGTTCGAGTCCCCCCCCGCGCACCAACACGTACAACAGCAAGAGGTTGAGTTTCATCATGTCAGTACAGGTCGAGACCCTAGAGAAACTGGAACGTCGAATCACCTTGACGCTGCCTTCGGAAGAAATCGCCAGCGAGGTCAACACGCGTTTGAAGCGGCTCGCGCGCACCACCAAGGCCGCGGGGTTTCGGCCCGGCAAGGTGCCGATGAGCGTGGTGGCACAGCGCTACGGTTACTCGGTGCACTACGAAGTGATGAACGACAAGGTCGGCGCCGTGTTTTCCGACGCCGTGACCCAGGCCAAGCTGCGAGTCGCGGGCCCGCCGCGCATCACGGAAAAGGCCGGAGCGCCCGAGGGGCAAGTCACCTTCGACGCCACCTTCGAGGTCTACCCGGACGTCAAACTCGGCGACCTGTCGCAGGCCAGCGTCGAGCGAATTTCGACCGAAGTCAGCGAAGCGGCGATTGAGAAGACGGTGGACATCTTGCGCAAGCAGCGCCGCACTTTCGCCCAGCGCGCCGCAGCCGAAGGCGCGGTGGAAAGCGACCGCGTGACCATCGACTTCGAAGGCAAGATCGACGGCGAAACCTTTGCCGGCGGCAAGGCTGAAGCGTTTGCGTTCCTGATCGGCGAAGGCCAGATGCTGGAGCAGTTCGACAAGGCCGTTCGCGGCATGAAGGTGGGCGACTCGAAGACTTTCCCGCTGCAGTTCCCGGCCGACTACCACGGCGCTGATGTGGCCGGCAAGGAAGCTGACTTCATGGTCACTATGAAGAAGATCGAAGCGCAGAACCTGCCGGCAGTGGATGAAGCCTTCGCCAAGGCGTTGAGCATCAAGGCAGGCACCGTGGATGCGATGCGTGCCGACGTGAAGAAGAACCTTGAGCGCGAAGTGAAGTTCCGCGTGCTGGCGCGCAACAAGGGCGCGGTGATGGACGCGCTGGTGAGCGTGGCCACGCTCGACCTGCCCAAGGCGCTGGTGGACAGCGAACGCGAGCGCATGGTGCAGGCGGCGCGGGCCGATTTGAAGCAGCGCGGCGTGAAAGACGCCGACACCGCGCCGATTCCGGCCGAGCTGTTCCAGGCACAAAGCGAACGCCGCGTGCGCCTGGGCCTGGTGGTGGCCGAACTGGTGCGCACACATAACTTGCAGGCCAAGCCGGCACAGTTGCAGGCGCACATCGAAGAGATCAGCCAGAGCTACGAGAAGCCCGCCGAGGTGGTGCGCTGGTACCTGGGCGACCGCCAGCGCATGGCCGAGGTGGAGGCCGCGGTGATCGAAAACAACGTCACCGAATTCGTGCTCGGCAAGGCCCAGGTCAACGCCAAGGCCGTGCCGTTCGATGAACTGATGACGCAGCAACAGCAGTGAAGGTGCGCCTGCAGCCGCCGGTTTGACCGCGGCTTGCATGTCATTTCAGCGTCGCGCAGGTGTGTGCCTGCACGACATAATCGCCGCCACTCCTCTTACGAAAGCCGCGCTGGCGGCTTCCAAGCCAACATGAGCGCACTGGACACCCAAGGCCTGGGCATGGTTCCCATCGTCATCGAACAGTCGGGCCGCGGCGAGCGCGCCTATGACATCTACAGCCGGCTGCTGCGCGAGCGCATTATTTTTATGGTCGGCCCGGTCAACGACCAAACCGCCAACCTGGTTTGTGCGCAGTTGCTGTTCCTGGAAAGCGAGAACCCCGACAAGGACATCTCGCTGTACATCAACTCGCCGGGCGGCAGCGTGAGCGCGGGCCTGTCAGTTTTCGACACCATGCAGTTCATCAAGCCCGATGTCTCCACGCTGTGCATGGGCATGGCCGCCAGCATGGGCAGCTTCTTGCTCATGGCAGGCGCCAAGGGCAAGCGCTTTTCGCTGCCCAACGCCAAGATCATGATCCACCAGCCCTCGGGCGGTGCGCAGGGCCAGGCCACCGACATCGAGATTCACGCCCGCGAGATCATCAAAACGCGCGAGCAGCTCAACCGCCTGTACGCCGAACGCACCGGCCAGCCGCTGGAAAAGATCACCTCCGACATGGAGCGTGACCTGTTCATGTCGGCCGAAGAAGCCATGGCTTACGGCCTGGTCGACAAGGTCATCGACAAACGCACCTGATGCCGTTCACCGGCCCGGCCCCACGCCGGGCTGGAAGCCCCGACTAAGGGCTTTTTTCGGTGCGCTGGCCGTGCAAATGCTTGCACTATCATCACCGCCCCACACAGCAACCGCGGGCTGCGCAACACTCTCATGGCAGACAAGAAGGGCGCCTCGGGCGAAAAGGTTCTGTACTGCTCGTTTTGCGGTAAGAGCCAGCATGAGGTGAAGAAACTCATCGCCGGGCCATCGGTGTTCATCTGTGATGAATGCATCGAGCTGTGCAACGACATCATCCGCGACGAGGCCCCCACTGAGGGCCCGGGCAGCAAGTCAATCAAGTCCGACCTGCCCATTCCCAGCGAGATCAAGTCCAGCCTCGATCAATACGTGATCGGGCAAGAGCCGGCCAAGCGCACGCTGTCCGTCGCCGTGTACAACCACTACAAGCGCTTGAAGTACATGGGCGGGGTGAAGGACGAGGTCGAGCTGACCAAGAGCAACATCTTGTTGATCGGGCCCACGGGCTCGGGCAAGACACTGCTGGCGCAAACCTTGGCGCGCCTGTTGAACGTGCCGTTTGTGATTGCCGACGCCACCACCCTTACCGAAGCAGGGTACGTGGGTGAAGACGTTGAAAACATCATCCAGAAGCTGCTGCAGAACTGCAACTACGAAGTCGAGCGGGCGCAACGCGGCATCGTTTACATCGACGAAATCGACAAGATCAGCCGCAAATCAGACAACCCCAGCATCACGCGCGATGTGTCGGGTGAAGGTGTGCAGCAAGCGCTGCTGAAGTTGATCGAAGGCACCATGGCTTCGGTGCCGCCGCAAGGCGGGCGCAAGCACCCGAATCAAGACTTCCTGCAGATCGACACCACCAACATCCTGTTCATCTGCGGCGGCGCGTTCGATGGGCTGGAGAAGGTGATTCAGAACCGCAGCTCCAAATCGGGCATCGGTTTTTCGGCCACGGTGCAAAGCAAGACCGAGCGCAAGATTTCCGAGCTGTTCCGCGAAGTCGAGCCCGAAGATTTGATCAAGTTCGGCTTAATTCCCGAACTGGTGGGTCGCCTGCCCGTGGTGGCCACGCTCGAAGAGTTGAGCGAATCGGCCATGGTTCAGATCCTCACCGAGCCGCGCAATGCGCTGGTCAAGCAGTACCAGAAGCTGTTCCAGATGGACGGCGTCGAACTCGAGGTGCGCCACAGCGCGCTGGCCGCCATTGCGCGCAAGGCGTTGGCGCGCAAGACCGGCGCACGTGGCCTGCGTTCGATCATGGAGTTGGCACTGATCGACACCATGTTCGACCTGCCAACGCTGGACGGTGTGGCCAAGGTGGTGATCGATGACCACATCATCGAAGACAACGGCAAGCCCTTGCTGGTGTACCGCGAACCGCCCAAGGCCAAGGCCAGCGCCTGACGGCGCAAGCGCCGCTTCGGGCCGCGACAAATGCCCCAGGCACCAACCCTGCGCCACTGCCGCACACTTGCATTCAGCCGCCCGGCCCCCAAGTCGGGCTGAGAAAGAGAGGTTCACATGTCCGGTCATCCCATCCTTCCGTCGGAACCCATCACCCTGCCGCTGCTGCCGTTGCGCGACGTGGTGGTGTTTCCGCACATGGTCATCCCGCTGTTCGTGGGCCGGCCGAAATCGATCAAGGCGCTTGAAGCGGCCATGGAAGCCGGCCGCCAGATCATGCTGGTGGCGCAAAAGGCCGCCGGCAAAGACGAGCCCAAGCCCGACGACATGTTTGAAGTGGGCTGCGTGGCCAGCATCCTGCAAATGCTCAAGCTGCCTGACGGCACCGTGAAGGTGCTGGTTGAAGGCATCCAGCGCGCCAACACGCGCAGCGTGTCAGACAACGGCCAGCACTTCATTGCCGAGGTGGTGCCGGTGCAGCCCGAGGTGTCGAACACGCCCGAGATCGAGGCCATGCGCCGCGCGGTCACGCAGCACTTCGACAGCTATGTGAAGCTGAACAAGAAGATCCCGCCCGAGATCCTCACCTCCATCGCCGGCATCGACGACCCCGGCCGCCTGGGCGACACCATTGCCGCGCATTTGCCACTCAAGCTCGAAGCCAAGCAGTCGGTGCTCGACCTGTTCCCCATCGGCAAACGCCTGGAGCGGCTGCTCGAACTGCTGGAGCATGAAGTCGACATCCTCCAGGTTGAAAAGCGCATCCGCGGCCGCGTCAAGCGGCAGATGGAAAAGAGCCAACGCGAGTACTACCTGAACGAGCAGGTCAAGGCCATTCAGAAGGAACTGGGCGACGGCGAAGAAGGCGCCGACCTGGAGGAGCTGGAGAAGAAAATTGTCGCCGCGCACATGAGCAAGGAAGCGCGCAAGAAGGCCGAGGGCGAGCTGAAAAAGCTCAAGCTCATGTCGCCCATGTCGGCCGAGGCCACCGTGGTGCGCAACTTCATCGACACCTTGGTCAACCTGCCGTGGAGCAAGAAGACCAAGATCAAGCACGACCTCACGCACGCCGAAAACGTGCTGAACGAAGACCACTACGGCCTTGAGAAAGTCAAAGACCGCATCCTTGAATATCTTGCCGTGCAGCAACGCGTCGACAAGGTCAAGGCGCCCATCCTGTGCCTGGTGGGTCCCCCGGGCGTGGGTAAGACATCCCTGGGCCAGAGCGTAGCGCGTGCCACCGGGCGCAAGTTCGTTCGCATGGCGCTGGGTGGCGTGCGCGATGAAGCCGAAATTCGCGGCCACCGCCGCACCTACATCGGCTCGATGCCGGGCAAGGTGCTGCAAAGCCTTACGAAGGTGGGCACACGCAACCCGCTGTTCCTGCTTGACGAGATCGACAAGCTGGGCATGGACTTCCGCGGTGACCCGTCAAGCGCGCTGTTAGAGGTGCTCGACCCCGAGCAGAACCACCGCTTCGGCGACCATTACGTCGAGGTCGACTTCGACCTGTCTGACGTGATGTTCGTGGCCACGTCGAATTCGATGAACATACCGCCGGCCCTGCTCGACCGCATGGAAGTCATCCGCCTGGCCGGCTACACCGAGGAAGAAAAGCTCAACATTGCGCAGCGCTACCTGGTACCCAAGCAGTGCAAGAACAACGGCGTGAAAGACAGCGAGTTGGCCATCAGTGAAGCCGGGCTGCGCGGCATCGTGCGCTACTACACCCGCGAAGCCGGCGTGCGTTCGCTCGAGCGTGAAATCTCCAAGATCTGCCGCAAGGTGGTCAAGGGCGTGCAGCTCAAGCAGTACACCGAACAGGTGGTCATCACCGAAGACAACCTGAACGACTTTCTCGGCGTGCGCAAGTTCGATTTCGGGCGCACCGAAAAAACCAACCAGGTGGGCCAGGTGGTCGGCCTGGCGTGGACGGAAGTGGGCGGAGACCTGCTCACCATCGAAGCCGCCGTGATGCCGGGCAAGGGCAACATCATCCGCACCGGTTCATTGGGCGACGTGATGAAGGAATCGGTGGAGGCCGCGCGTTCGGTGGTGCGCTCGCGCTCACGCCGCCTGGGTATCAGCGACGAGATGTTCGAGAAGCGCGACATCCACGTTCACGTGCCCGATGGCGCCACACCCAAGGATGGGCCGAGTGCCGGCGCGGCGATGACCACGGCCATCGTCTCGGCGCTCACGGGCATTCCAGTGCGGGCCGATGTGGCGATGACGGGTGAGATCACCCTGCGTGGTGAAGTCACGGCCATTGGCGGCCTGAAAGAGAAGTTGTTGGCCGCGCTGCGTGGCGGCGTGCGCAAGGTGCTGATCCCGGAAGAGAACGTCAAGGATCTGCAAGACATTCCCGAGCACGCCAAGAGCAGCCTGGAAATCATCCCGGTGCGCTGGGTGGACCAGGTGCTTGACTTCGCGCTGGAACGGCAGCCGCAGGCTTTGCCGGAAGACGAACCGGTGGTCAAGGAAGTGGCCAAGCCTGCCGCGGTGGCGGCTGGCGTGCCGGCGGCCGCTGTGGCTGGCGACGGGCTGCCGCACTGAACGAACAGTGAGTGAAGTAGGCCGCCGCAGCGGTTGCCGCGGCGGCCTTTTTTCTGCCTATAATGCGGGGCTTCACGCGGCGCAAATTTCGTTAATCATGCAGTGTGAACATGCGGGAGTAGCTCAGTTGGTAGAGCGCAACCTTGCCAAGGTTGAGGTCGAGAGTTCGAGACTCTTCTCCCGCTCCAAACAAACAAAGGGAAGCATGCGCTTCCCTTTTTTCCAAGGGTCGATGGTTGGCCTTCATGGCGCGATAGCAAAGCGGTTATGCAACGGATTGCAAATCCGTCCAGCCCGGTTCGACTCCGGGTCGCGCCTCCAGAATTTCCGTGCAGGCCTCGTCATCCGACCAGGCCTTTTTTCATGGTGGTGCGGATAATTCACGGTGCGCCCGGATGGCGAAACAGGCAGACGCAGCGGACTTAAAATCCGCCGCCCTTTCATCGGGGCATACCGGTTCGAACCCGGTTCCGGGCACCACACTGCGTTCAACGTGCGGCCGCTGATGTGCCACTTAAGCTGGCGACGATGAGGCAGAAAAAGGGCGAAATCGTGCACAGCACCCGAGTTGATCGACAAGCAAGTGAAGCAGGGCGTCGACGAGATCGATGCTGAGAAGCCTTCGACACTGCTACAGCGCAAGTACCCCGCCGCGCCCATCACCTGGTGCACTGCGCGCCAACAAGGAGACCCATTCAAAATGTTTTCACACGTCATGATCGGCACCAACAATCTCGACAAGGCCAAGGCCTTCTACGACGCGGTGCTGGGCACCCTGGGTGTTCCGCCAGGGGCGGTGGATCGCCACCGCATTTTTTGGCGCACGCCCACCGGCGTGTTCTCGGCGAGCCTGCCCATCAACGGGCAGCCCGCCACGCTGGGCAACGGCAGCACCATGGGTTTTGCCTGCCAATCGGCTGAACAGGCCGATGCCTGGCACGCCGCTGGCTTGGCCAACGGTGGCACCACATGTGAAGATCCACCAGGGGTGCGCGAGGGGGCCAACGGCAAGCTTTACCTGGCATATCTGCGTGACCCCGATGGCAACAAAATCTGCGGCCTGTTCCGCATGCCCAAGGCCTGAAGGCAAGGGCTGGATGGCGCAACTTGCCGGCCCGCGCCCACCAGCGGCGAGGCACAACGACACGTGTGCCGCGCACTGGGTTCGCCGGCGCGACGCGTTCGCGCCAGTAGCGATGACGGAGCAATTCATATGGCCTGGTTCCCGCAAGCCTCTTTGAACGACGGCGTTCGCAAGCGCGAAGTCTTCGGCTGGGCGATGTACGACTTCGCCAACTCGGGCTACACCACCGTGGTGCTCACGGCCGTGTTCAACGCCTACTTCGTGGGCGTGGTGGCCGGGCAGGCGCCATGGGCCACGCTGGCGTGGACGCTGGCGCTGGCCGCCTCCAGCGCCATCGTCATGCTCACCATGCCGGCGCTGGGCGCCTATGCCGACCTGCGCGCCAACAAACTCAAGCTGTTGGGCATGACCACCGCGCTGTGCGTCGTGTTCACCGCGCTACTGGCCGCGGTAGGGCCGGGCGACTTGTGGCTGGCCGTTGTGGCGGTGGTGTTGTCCAACGTCTTCTATGCCTACGGTGAATCGCTCACCGCAGCCTTCTTGCCCGAACTGGCGCGCACCCAGGCCATCGGCCGGGTCTCAGGTTGGGGTTGGAGCTTCGGCTACTTCGGCGGCATGCTCACGCTG
>JAYUQE010000454.1:0-2993 GCA_043756905.1 Burkholderiales bacterium
TATGGCTTTGAGGTCAAGGAAGTGGTGAAGCACGCCAACCCTACGCGCGACTTCAACAACATCGTGCTGCGCATGAAGGCGGTGAACCCCGACATCGTCATCCCCGCCAACTACTACAACGAATACGCGCTGCTGGTGCGCACCATGCAGCAGCAAAAGGTTAGCCCGAAGGCCATCTATTCGGTGCTCGGCGGGGCGGCGTCGAGCTTCAAGTTCCTGAAGGAATTCCCCGATGCCGCCAACGGCATCATCGACTGCAACCATTGGTACAACCCGAAGGACAAGCGCGCCGCTGAGCTGCGCAAGCGGGTCGAGGCCAAGGGCCTGTTCTTCACCTACGAAGTCTTCAACACCTACACCGCGGTGCGCCTGCTGGCCGATGCCATCGAGCGTGCCAAGAGTGCAGACCGCGCCGCCATCACCGACGCACTGGCCAGCAGCACGTTCGCCGACCACTTCATGCCCTACGGCGCCACGCGCTTCGAGAACGGCCAGAACATGGGCGCGCAGCCGCTGATGACGCAGGTGATCAAGGGCGACATCCGCGTCATCGTTCCGCGTGACTACCGCGAGGCCGACCCGATCTTCCCGCTGCGCGCCTGAAGCGCAGCGACCGCAGTTCAACGCGGCGTGCTCGAACTCGGCATCCTGTTCCCGTCGGTCCTGAACGGGCTGACCACCGGTGCGGTCTACGCGCTCATCGCGCTGGGCCTGACGCTCATTTACGGCGTTCTGCACATCATCAACTTCGCGCATGGCGCGGCGCTGATGGTGGCGCTGTACGCCGTGTATGCGCTGAAAACGCAACTTGGCATTGATCCCTATCTGGCGCTGCCGCTGGTGGTGCCGGCCATGTTCGCCTTCGGCTACGCGCTGCAGCGCCTGGTGATCAACCGCGCCAGCCATGGCAAGGATGAAAACATCCTGCTGGCCACGCTGGGCATCGCCATCGTGCTGGAAAACGCAGCGCTGCTGCTGTTCAAGAGCGATACGCGCAGCATCGACACGCCCTACACCCTCACCACCGTGCAGATCGGCCCCGATGCCTGGGGCCCGGCGCTGATCGCCCTGCCCAAACTGGTGGCCTTTGGCGGCGCGCTGCTGGCCAGCGCCGTGTTGTGGGGGGTGGTCACGCGCAGCGACCTGGGCCGCGCCATTCGCGCCGTGGCCAAGGAAAAGCAGGGCGCCATGTTGATGGGCATCGACGTGGAGCACGTGTACGCCATGAGCTTTGGCATCGGCATGGCCTGCCTGGGTGCGGCGGCGTGCTTCTTGTTGCCGGCGTATTACGTCAACCCGCAGGTCGGCAGCGGCTTCGTGCTGGTGGCTTTCACCATCGTGGTGCTGGGCGGCATGGGCAGCTTTGCCGGCGCGCTGCTCGGCGGGCTGTTGATCGGCGTGGTGGAGTCGTTGTCGGGTCTGTACCTGGGTGAATCGCTGGGGCAGATCGGCATCTTCGTCATCTTCATCGCCGTGTTGCTGCTGCGCCCGCAGGGGTTGTTTGGGGCCAGAGCATGAAGACGGTGCGCCGCGACCTGTTCAGCGTGCTGTTATTCACGGCGGCTGTGCTGGGGCTGACCTTTGCCACGCAGTCTGGTGTGTGGCTGAATTTCATGATGATGGCGCTGTATGCCGCGCTGCTGGCCCAGGCCTGGAATGTGCTCGGTGGCTTTGGTGGCCAGTTCTCGTTTGGCCATGCGCTGTTCTTTGGCACCGGTGCCTATGTACAAGCCGTCGCGCAAGTGACCTGGGGCGTTAACGCCTGGGCCGCGCTGCTGCTGGCCGTGGCCCTGGCCGCTGCGGTGGGGGCGGGCACGGGGGCCGTGAGTTTTCGCTATGGCCTGAAGGGCTCGTACTTCGCGCTGGTGACGCTGGCCTTTGCCGAGGTGGCGCGCATTCTGGCTGTGTCAGTGGGCTTCACGGGCGGTGGCGTGGGCATGATGCTGCCGCTGCACGAATCCTTCGCCAACATGCAGTTCGCCTCGCGCCGCGGCAATGTCTTGCTGGTGCTGGGCTTCGTGCTGTTGGCGTTGCTGTTCACGGTGTGGTTGCGCCATTCGCGCTTCGGCGCACGCCTGGCTGCGGTGCGCGACAACGAAGACGCCGCGCGTGCCGTGGGGGTAGACCCGTTTCGCATCAAGCTCGGCGCCATCACCGCTTCAGCCGCGTTGATGGGTGCGGCCGGTGCCTTTTATGTGCAGGTGTTTCAGTACATTGACCCCGGCATCGCTTTTGGCGCCGCGGTCAGCGTCGAGGCACTGGTGGGCGCCATCGTCGGCGGCATGGGCACGTTGTGGGGGCCTGTGCTTGGCGCGCTGGTGCTGCATGCGCTGGCTGATGCCACGCGCAACCTGTTCGGCCAATTGCCTGGCTTGAACATGATCATCTACGGCAGCGTGCTGGTGTTGATCGTGATCTTCGTGCCGCGCGGCCTGGCCGGTGTGGGCTTGTCGGTGCGGCACTTCTTCAAGGATCGCCGTGGCTGAGCCGCTGCTGCGCGCGCAAGGCTTGAGCGTGGCCTTCGGTGGTGTGCGCGCCGTGCAAGACGTGAGCCTTGATGTGCCCGCAGGCAGCTTGAGCGCCCTCATCGGCCCCAATGGCGCGGGCAAGACCACGCTGTTCGCGTTGATCTCGGGCTTCGTCAAGCCTGATGCCGGCCGCGTGCAGTTCCTGGGCCAAGACATCACCGGCCAGCCGCCACACCTGAATGCCCGCGCCGGCATGACGCGCACGTTTCAGATCGTGCAGCCTTTCGCGGCGCAGACCGTGCGTGAAAACATTGCCGTGGGTGCGCATCTGCACGAGCCCAGGCGCGCTGCGGCCCTGGCCCAGGCCGAAGCCGTGGCCGCGCGCGTGGGCCTGAGTGCGCAGCTCGACAAGCCCGCGGCTGACCTGACCGTGGCCGGCCGCAAGCGGCTCGAACTGGCGCGTGCGCTGGCCACCCAGCCGAAGCTGCTGTTGCTGGACGAAGTGCTGGCCGGCCTGAACCCGCA
>JAYUQE010000455.1:0-8052 GCA_043756905.1 Burkholderiales bacterium
GTCCTATCTGATCCATGTGGCCCATGCGGCCGAGGCGATTGCGCTGGGCAAATGCAATGTCGCGCTCATCACACTGGCGGGACGGCCGCGCTCGGAAGGATCTTCCGGCACCCAGGCGCGCAGCTACGGTGCTGCCGCACCCGATGCCGGTTACGAGTTCTCCTACGGCCTCGCCACTGCCAACGGCTACGGCATGGTGGCAATGCGCCACATGCACGAATACGGCACCACCAGCGAACAGTTGGCGTGGATCAAGGTGGCAGCCTCACACCACGCGCAACACAACCCGCACGCGATGTTGCGCGATGTCGTGACGGTGGAAGATGTCGTCAACTCGCCTCTGGTAGCCGATCCGCTGCACCGGCTCGACTGCTGCGTCGTGAGCGACGGCGGCGGTGCGCTGATCGTGGCACGTCCCGAAATTGCGCGCAGCCTCAAGCGGCCCATCGTCAACATCCTCGGCGCGGGCGAAGCGCCCAAGGGCCAGTTGGGCGGCAAGGTGGACCTCACCTACACCGGCGCAGCCTGGTCCGGCCCGGCGGCATTTGCCGAAGCCGGCGTCAAGCCGTCAGACATTCAATACGCGTCAATCTACGACAGCTTCACCATCACCGTGCTGATGCAGTTGGAAGACTTGGGCTTTTGCAAAAAAGGCGAAGGCGGCAAATTTGTGGCGGACGGCAATTTGATTTCCGGCGTCGGCAAATTGCCCTTCAACACCGATGGCGGCGGCCTGTGCAACAACCACCCGGCGCACCGCGGCGGCATCACCAAGGTGATTGAGGCCGTGCGCCAGTTGCGCGGTGAAGCCCACCCCGCGGTGCAGGTGGCCGGCTGCACCTGGGCGCTGGCCAGCGGCATTGGCGGCGCCTTGGCGGCGCGGCACACCGCGGCCGCCTTGATCATGGAGCGTGTGTGATGAGCCGCAAGATTCCTGCACCGCGCGTGCTGCCCGAAACGCTGGCCTACTGGCAGGCGGCCGACGAAGGCCGCTTGCTCGTCAAACATTGCAGCGCGTGCGACAAACCGCACCACTACCCGCGCGACATCTGCCCACACTGTTTGAGCGACGCCACCGTTTGGCGTGAGTCCAAGGGCGGCGGCACGCTGTATTCGCACAGCACCATGGGCCAGGGCGACGCCGCCTACACGCTGGCTTATGTGACGCTGGATGAAGGCGTGACGATGATGAGCAACATCGTCGATGCCGACCCGGCAAGCTTGCAGCCTGGACAGCGCCTGCGCGTGGTGTTCAAGGCCAGCGACGGCGGGCACGCCGTGCCCATGTTCACGCCGGCCTGAGGGCGCATGGTGGCGCAACCCGAATGGACGCACGAGGCTGAATACGTGATCGTCGGCGCCGGCACGGCCGGCTGCGTGCTGGCCAACCGGCTGAGTGCCAACGCCGCCCACAGCGTGCTGCTGCTGGAAGCCGGCGGCGCTGACCGCCACCCGCTGGTGCGCATGCCGGTGGGCTTCATGAAGGCGCTGCAACAGCCCGCCTTGGGCTGGGGCCTGAGCAGCGAGCCCGAGCCGCACCTGAACGGCCGCGCGCTGCCCGTGCCGCGCGGGCGCTTGCTGGGCGGCTCGTCTTCCATCAACGGCATGTTCCACATTCGCGGCCATGCCGAAGACTTCAATGATTGGGCGCGTGTGGGCAACACGGGCTGGGCGTACGACGATGTCTTGCCTTATTTCAAACGCTCTGAGACGCACAGTCTGGGCGCCGGACCCTTTCATGGTGACGCGGGGCCGCTGCAGGTGCGTGGCATCAACACCCGCCACCTGCTGGCCGAACCCTTGTTCGCGGCCGCGCACCTAGCCGGCCATGCCCACATTGCCGACTACGACGGCGCGCAGCGCGAAGGCATTGCCGCCGGTACTGTAAACATTGATGCGCGCGGCCGGCGCCACAGCAGCGCGCGCGCCTACCTGCACCCGGTGCGCGCGCGGCGCAACCTGCGCGTGCTGACCCATGCGCCGGCGCAGCGCGTGTTGTTTGATGAAGCCGAGCCGCGCCGCGTCGTGGGTGTGGCGTTCCTGCACCAGGGCCGCCTGTGCCGTGCCCGGGCGCACCGTGAGGTGTTGCTGGCCGGCGGCGCCTACCACTCGCCGCAGTTGCTGATGCTCTCGGGCATCGGGCCTGGCGCCGAGTTGCTGGCGTGGGGAATTAACGTTCGGCATGACCTGCCCGGCGTGGGCGCCAACCTCATTGAACACCGGCGCATGCCCTTACAGTTCCACGCGCGCGAGCCCATCACCTTCATCAAGCAGTTGCGGCTGGACCGCGCCGTGCTCTCGGCGCTGCGCTGGGCGCTGCTGGGCAGCGGCCCGTTTGCCACGCAAATTTGCAGCGGCACGGTACTGCTGAAAAGCCGGCCGGGCCTGGACCGGCCCGACATTCAACTGCTGTGCAACCCGGTGCGGCTGGATGCTGCGCTGTGGTTCCCGGGCGTCAAGCGCGCCGGCCCGCACAGCTTTTACATCACCGTGTGGCAGCTCTATGCCAGGAGCCGCGGGCGGGTGAGCCTGCGTTCAAGCGACGCCGCCAATGCGCCACGCATCGCGTTCAACCTGTTCAGCCATGAAGACGACTTTGTGAGCATGCGCGCCGGCATTCGCGCCGCGCGTGCGATCTGCCGCCAGCCGCCGCTGGCGGCGCTGATCGCCGAGGAGGTGCTGCCCGGCGCCGCGCTGCAAAGCGATGCGCAGTTGGACGACGCCATGCGCGAACTCGGCGGCATCACCCATCACCCGGTGGGCACCTGCGCCATGGGCACGGGGCCGCTGGCCGTGGTGGATGCCATGCTGCGTGTACACGGCGTGCGAGGCCTGCGCGTGGTGGATGCCTCAGTGATGCCCAGCATGGTGGGCGGCAACACGAATGCCACGGTGGTGATGATCGGCGAAAAGGCGGCCGACATGATCTTGCATGAAATTAACGTTTGACATCATCAGGAACCGAACATGGATCTGGGCATCAAGGGCCGCAAGGCCATCGTCTGCGCCTCCTCACAAGGCCTGGGCCTGGCCTGCGCCACGGCGCTGGCGCAAGAAGGCTGCGTGGTCTTCATCAACGGGCGCAACGCCGAAAAGCTGAACACTGCGGCGCAGGGCCTGCGCGAACGCACCGGCGCCACCGTCACGGCGGTGGCGGGCGACCTGAACACCGCAGCCGGCCGCGCCGCACTGCTGGCGGCCTGCCCCGAGCCCGACATCCTGATCAACAACAACGCCGGCCCGTCGCCCGGCGCATTGGCCGATTGGGACTAACCCGCCTGGCTGGGCGCGCTTCAAGCCAACCTGATCACCGCCGCGCTGTTGCTGCGCGTGGTGCTGCCGGGCATGCGCGCGCGGCGCTTCGGGCGCATCGTGAACATCACCTCGGCGATGGTGAAAGCGCCGCACGCCGCCATGGGCCTTTCCGCCGCGGCGCGCACCGGCCTCACCGCCCTGAGCAAGGCGCTGGCACGCGACGCCATCAGCGACAACGTGACCCTGAACAACCTGCTGCCCGAACGCTTCGACACCCCGCGCCAGGAATTCATGGCCCAGCGCATGATGGCCGAGCAGGGCATCAGCCGTGACGCGGCGCGGGCACAGATTGCCGCCACGCTGCCGGCCAACCGGCTGGGCCAGCCCGATGAATTTGGTGCTGCCTGCGCGTTCCTGTGCAGTGCGCGGTCTGGCTTCATGACCGGGCAGAACTTGCAGTTGGATGGCGGGGCTTATGCAGGCCTGATCTGATCGGCTTCGAGATGAAAAAACGGCCGGGGACACCGGCCGTTGCAGTGCGGTGGCAGCGCCTTCAGTTGCCGCAGCCGAGTGTGCCGATGCGGTCGACCGCAGCCTTGGCTTGCACGATGCCGAAGCCGGTCTTGGTGTCCCTGCCGGCAGGCAAAACGTCCAACGCACTCTTGCCCAGCGAGGCGCGCAATTGCGCTGCGGTGCAACCAGGCCGCAAGGCCCACACCAGTGCTGCCACGGCCGAGACATGCGGCGTGGCCATCGAGGTGCCGTCGAAGAAGGCATAGCTGGCGGCACTCACGCTGACGCTGGCGCTTTGGCCAAGCTGTCCCAGCAGCGCCGCGCCTTCGGTATCAGACGCCGTGACCGAGGGAATGCTCGTCACCGTGGTGCCCAGGGTGCCACCAAAGCCGCCCGCCGCGTTGTTGTAGACCACGGCGCCCACGCCACCGCTGGACTGGCAGTTGGCCACCTTCGTGGCGAAGTCAAAGGTGCCGCGCTGAATGAGGCAAACCTTGCCCGTCATGCCCGCCATCACCTCGCCGCCCAGGCCGAAGTCCGCCAGCGCTCCGGTGCGGCTGAGCCGGGGTGAACCATCCATACCACCCGGTGCATACACCGTGGTGCCCACCGTGAGTGCAGAAGCCGAGCCCGTGCCCATGGGCACGGTGGACAACACGTTCACACCCGGGCCTGACAGTTCCACCTTGCTGTTGTATTGCGAGAAGGTGGCCCAGGCCTTTGCCTCGTCCACCGCCGCCACCGAAATCACGCTGCTGTAGCCGGCTGGGTAAGACTGCGCCGTGGTGCCGGCATTGCCCGCCGCGGCGATGTTCAAGATGCCCCCGGCGTAAATCGAATCGAACGCGCGCTGCTCGATTTTGTTGGAGCGCGAACCGCCCAAGGACATGCTGATCACATTGGCGCCCGCTGCCTTGCACTTATTGGCCGCCGCGGCCAGGGTGGACGAGTAGGCCCAGCCCGCCGCATTGAAGACCTTCACGATATGCAGCTTGATGCTGCCGTTTTCCAGCACGCCGACAACGCCCTTGCCGGCGTTGTTTAAGGCCGAAATCGTGCCCGCCACATGCGTGCCGTGGTGGTTCTCATCCGTGTACCACCAGCCGGTGCCACTGTCGAATTCGCCGGTGACGTTGGTGCTGGAAGACAAGTCTTCATGCGAGCGGTCGTAGCCTGAATCGATGATGCAGATCTTGCGACCGTTCGTGTTCGTGCCGGCAAGCAGATCAGCCTGAACCAACTTGATGCCATAAGGCACCAATTGCCCGGTGGCATACGGCGAGCCAGTTGAAGGCGTCGTGCCGGCCATCGGATAGCGCTTGACGTCTTCTTCAATGAACTCAACCTGCGCGTGGCGCGCCAGCGCAGCCACCGCCTTGGCGGGCAGTTCAACGGCCATGGCATCCATGCCGAAGACTTCATGCGCCACGTTGCCGCGTGCGCTGGCCACGGCGGCGCGCATCAGGCCCAGTGCACCGGGCTTGTAGGCCACGATGACGCGGGTGGTGGGCTCGGGCGCTGCCGCTTGCGCGAACGGCGCGCAGACTGCGGCGGCGGCGGCCAGGACCAGCAAGGCCAGGCTGGGCTTGAATGCGTGGGAGGTCAGCTTCATGACGGCGGATCCTTGGGGTGCGAAGGTGAATGGCACCGCCCGGCACGGTGGGCGCCCGGCGGCGAACGCCAGCCTGGGTCAGGCCGGCGGCGCGCAGTGTAGGCAACTGGCCGCGGGAATGCCGCCCATCCCCCCATCAGGGGGCATAGGGCTTACCCGCCGGTGTCGGGCTGACCGGTCACAAATTGTGAGCCTCATCACGAACCGCGCCGCCGCGGCGCAGCAGCGGGGGCGTGCCAAACCCAGAGCCGGCGCGCGGGGCGAACGCCAGCATCAGGAAGTGAATCAAGGCGGGCATGGAAGCGGCGGCCTTCATCACAGTGAGCGACAGCCGCCGCGAGGTGCGCTGCAGCAGGCGCACGGGGCCAGGCGCGCTTCCAGCTCGGCCACACGGCGCGACACCGCGGACTTGGCGAGCAAGTCGGCCGCGGCCACGAAGCTGCCGGCATCCACCCTGCTGGGCGCCGCCGGCCGCCGGCACGCAGCGACTCACTTGCCCTTCTTCGCCCCTGCCGCACCCGGCGTGAGCGCCTCGGACATGCCCAGCAGCACACCGCTGACCAGCGCCGAATAACCATCGAGCCAAGCCTGCGTGGCGGCCACGGCCACGGCGCGTTGGTCGCGCATGGCTTCGCGCGCGCTGGTGCTCAGTTGGCTGAGCGTTTCTTTGGCTCGTGCGCCGGTCAGCGTGCCGTCGGTCTTGAAGGCACCCATCACCTGCGTGAACGCGCCTTGCAGCGGGGCATCCGCGCCAGCCATGGCCTTGTCTACCGCAGCGTAGAAACTGTCTTCGAGCTTGTCGATGTCGCTCATCGCCTTCTTGACATGGCTTTCCTGTACCGCCACGCCCTGGGCCACCAGTTGCTGCAAGGCGCGGCGGTTGGCTTCCACCGCCTGCACCAAGGCGCTGTCAACGCCGGCCAGGGCCTGGCCCAACAACGCTTCCACATCAGGCATGGGCAATGGGCTGGCCGCTGCGCCCTTGGCCGCGGCTTCACTCACCGCCTTCAACACCTGCTTGATGTTGGTGAGCGAGAGTTCCCGCGCCTTCAGCGCGTTCAGCGTGGCTTCATTCACCGACTGGCGCAGCGCCGCGCCCTGCTTGGCCGACGCCTCGGCAAATTGCTGGATCAAGGCCTTCTGGTCAACGAGTGGCATCTTCATGGCGGTTTCTCCGGTTGGTTCGAGAGTGTTGGATTTCAAACCCGTTCGACGACCAGCGCAATGCCTTGGCCGACGCCAATGCACATCGTGCACAGGGCATAACGCCCGCCCTTGCGCTGCAACTGGTTCACCGCCGTGGTGACCAGCCGCGCACCACTGGCGCCCAGCGGGTGGCCCAGGGCGATGGCGCCGCCCCAGGCGTTCACGCGCGCATCGTCATCAGCCAGCCCCAGGTCGCGCAGCACGGCCAGGCCCTGGGCGGCGAAAGCTTCGTTGAGTTCGATCACGTCTATTTGCGCCAGGCTCAGGCCGGTGAGCGCCAGCACCTTGCGCGTGGCCGGCGCCGGGCCAAAGCCCATGATGCGCGGCGCCAGGCCGGCCGTGGCCATGCCCACCACGCGGGCGCGCGGCGTGAGGCCGTGCTTGGCCGCCGCGGCTTCGCTGGCCAGCAGCAGCGCGCAAGAACCATCGTTCACGCCGCTGGCGTTGCCGGCCGTCACGGTGCCGTCAGGCCGCACCACGCCCTTGAGCTTCGCCAGGGCTTCGAGCGATGTTTCGCGCGGGTGCTCGTCGTGGTTGACGATGAGCGCATCGCCCTTCTTTTGGGCAATGCTCACCGGCGTGATCTCGCTGTCGAAATAGCCGGCCTTCTGCGCGGCCACGGCGTTCAGTTGCGAGCGCAGCGCCATGCGGTCCTGCGCCTCACGTTCGATGTTGAAGTCTGCCGCTACGTTCTCGGCGGTCTCCGGCATCGAATCGACGCCATAAAGTTCCTTCATACGTTTGTTGATGAAGCGCCAGCCGATGGTGGTGTCGTACACCGCGTTGGCGCGGCTGAACGCGCTTTCAGCCTTGGGGCTAACAAACGGCGCGCGGCTCATGCTTTCCACGCCGCCGGCAAGCATCAAATCGGCCTCGCCGCTTTTGATGGCGCGCGCCGCAGTGCCCACGGCGTCCATGCCCGAACCGCACAGGCGGTTGAGGGTCGCACCGGGCACGTCTTGCGGCAGCCCGGCCAATAACGCCGCCATGCGTGCGACGTTGCGGTTGTCTTCACCGGCCTGGTTGGCGCAGCCGTAGATCACGTCGCCCACGGCCGCCCAGTCCACCTTGGGGTTGCGCGCCATGAGGGCTTTGATGGGAATGGCGCCCAGGTCGTCGGTGCGCACCGAAGACAGCGCGCCGCCGTAGCGGCCGAAGGGGGTGCGAATGGCATCGCAAATGAAGGCTTGGTTCATGGTCGATTCAGCAGTTTGTTGAAGAAACTCAGGCCGCGCGCGCACGCTGGCGCAGCCAGGGGCTGGCGCGGTAGCGTTCGCCGCGGTAGTGCGCGTCCAGCGCGTCGAGCAGCGCGCACACTTCGCGGGCGTTCCAGCCGGCTAACCATTCAAATGGGCCGGCGGGGTAGTTCACGCCGAGCTTCATGGCGGCGTCGGCGCCTTCTGCGCTGCACACGCCTTGCAGCACGGCGTCAGCCGCTTCGTTGATGAGCATGGCCACGGTGCGCG
>JAYUQE010000456.1:0-8002 GCA_043756905.1 Burkholderiales bacterium
ATGACGACTTGTGGCAAGTACAGATGCGCTGACGCGCGAGGCTTGATCCCATTCAAGGGAAGCAGGGGTAGGAGCCTCAGGCGCGGCCAGTGCCCGAGGCACGCCGCCCTCGGGTCAGAGCAGGTTCTTGAGCAGCCTCGCCATTTCCGACGGGTTGCGCGTGACGGTGAAGCCGCACTCTTCCATGATGGCCAGCTTGGCTTCGGCGGTGTCGGCCCCGCCCGAGATGAGTGCGCCGGCATGACCCATGCGCTTGCCCGCGGGCGCCGTGACGCCGGCAATGAAGCCGACGATGGGCTTGCGCATGTTGGCCTTGCACCAGCGTGCGGCATCGGCTTCGTCGGGGCCGCCGATTTCGCCGATCATGATCACCGCATCGGTGTCGGGGTCGGCGTTGAAGGCCTGCATCACGTCGATGTGCTTCAGCCCGTTGATCGGGTCGCCGCCGATGCCCACTGCGCTGCTTTGCCCCAGGCCGAGCTCGGTGAGCTGGGCCACGGCTTCATAGGTGAGCGTGCCCGAACGACTGACCACGCCGACGCGGCCTTTGCGGTGGATGTGGCCGGGCATGATCCCGATCTTGATTTCATCAGGCGTGATCAAGCCCGGGCAGTTGGGGCCCAGCAGCAGGGTCTTCTTGCCGCCTTGCGCTTCCTTTTGCGCCATGCGGTTCTTCACCATCAGCATGTCCTTGACCGGAATGCCCTCGGTGATGCAGATGACCAGGTCCAGCTCGGCCTGCACCGCTTCCCAGATGGCGTCGGCCGCGCCGGCGGGCGGCACATAGATCACGCTGACGGTGGCGCCGGTCTGGCCGGCGGCCTCTTTCACGCTGGCAAAAATCGGAATGCCTTCGAGGCTTTCACCGGCTTTCTTCGGGTTCACGCCGGCCACGAAGCAGGTCTTGCCATTGGCATAGGCCCGGCAGCCTTTGGTGTGGAACTGCCCGGTCTTGCCGGTGATGCCTTGTGTGATGACGCGGGTGTCTTTGTTGATGAAGATGGACATGGCGGCGCTCCCTTTAGTTGACGGCGGCGACGATTCGGGTGGCTGCCTCGGCCATCGTGTCGGCCGCGATGATGGGCAGGCCGCTGTCGGCCAGCAACTTCTTGCCAATCTCTTCGTTCGTGCCTTTCATGCGCACCACCAGTGGCACTGTGAGGTTGACCGCCTTGCACGCCGCGATCACACCTTCGGCGATGGTGTCGCAGCGCATGATGCCGCCGAAGATGTTGACCAGGATGCCCTTGACCCGCGGGTTGGCCAGCATGATCTTGAACGCCTCGGTCACCTTTTCGGCCGTCGCGCCGCCGCCGACATCAAGAAAGTTGGCGGGCTCGCCGCCAAACAGCTTGATGGTGTCCATGGTGGCCATGGCCAGCCCGGCGCCATTGACCAGGCAGCCGATGTTGCCACTGAGGCTGATGTAGCTCAGGTCGAACTTGCTGGCCTCCACTTCCAGCGTGTCTTCTTCATCCAGATCGCGATAGGTCACAACATCTGGCTGGCGGAACAGCGCGTTGGCGTCGAAATTGAACTTCGCATCCAACGCCTTGACGTTGCCGTTGCCTTCCAGGATGAGCGGGTTGATCTCGGCCAGGCTGGCGTCGGTGTCCATGTAGCAGGTGTACAGCTTCTTCAGCACGTCCACCGCCTTGGCCTGCGAAGCATCGGGCAGGGCGATGCCGCGCGCCAGGGTCAGCGCCTGCTCGTCGCTCAGGCCCAGCAGCGGGTCGATGAAGACCTTGATGATCTTTTCGGGCGTGGCGTGGGCCACCGCCTCGATGTCCATGCCGCCTTCGGAGCTGGCCATCATCACCACCTTCTGCGTGGCGCGGTCGGTCAGAGCGGCCACGTAGTACTCGTGCTGGATGTCCGCGCCCTCCTCGACCAGCAGGCGGCGCACCGTTTGCCCCTCGGGGCCGGTTTGGTGCGTCTTGAGTTGCATGCCCAAAATTTGCCCAGCGTGTTGTTCAACCTCGGCCAGGCTGCGCGCCAGCTTCACGCCGCCGCCCTTGCCGCGCCCACCAGCGTGGATTTGCGCCTTGACGACCCAGACCGCGCCGCCCAGCTTCTGCGCGGCTTCCACCGCTTCACGCACGGTGAAGGCCGGGTAGCCGCGGGGCACGGGCACGCCAAACCGGCGCAGGATTTCCTTGCCTTGGTATTCGTGGATTTTCATGAGGCGGGGTCTTGGAGGGAGTGAATGGCAATTGCGCTGCCCTGCGCACGATGCCCGCCCCACAGGCGGCCACCCAACACGCAGCGCGGCGGGTAAACCCGGCGATGTTAAGGGCCGCGACATTGCGGCCGGCTGACAACGCTGTGGCGGCGCGCTGGCGACACACGGGCGACACACTGCAAACAGCGTGCAGCTACCGCTCAGCGCTGGGGATCAGCACGACTCAGCGCCACCCTCGCCTGCCAAAACCTTGCGAATCACGTCCATGCTGAAGCCGCGTGCGGCGAGGAAGCGCATCTGCTTTGCGCGAGCGCCGGCGTCTGCGGCAGGCGAACGGAATTTGCGTGCCCACACCGCCTGGGCGCGCTGAAGTTCGGACGCGGCGAGCAAGTGCTTGTCTGGCGCATCAAGCACCAGCTTGTGCTGCGCCAATTCACCTTCGATGCGCCGGTTGCCGTAGCGCTGCGCCCGGGCCCGAATGCGGCTTTCGATGAAGCGCACGTCGCTGAGCAGGCCCTTTTCGGCCAAGGCGTCGAGCAAGGCGTCGACTTCGCTGGCGTGGTTGCCGGGGGCTTCGGCGTCGCTGCCCGCAGCTGGCGCATCGTCAAAGCCGGGTTCGCCGGCGCTGGGCGGCTCGGCCTGCGCCGCCGCCGCGCCCGCGGCCAGGCGCGCCGCCTGCCATAACAACTTGCGCCGTAGCTCGGTGCGGCTGTGTTCACGCTGGGCCAGCCACTTCAATGCGCTGGCCTGGAGCGTGGCGGTGGACACGCGGCCGCTGCGAAAGAGGCTCAAACGAGATCTGAGCCTCAGGCCGCGGCGTCTTCACTGCGCACCGGCACGCCGTTGGCCTGGCGCACCCGGTTCTCGATTTCCAGCGCCAGGGTCGCGTTTTCGCGCAAGAACTCGCGCGCGTTGTCTTTGCCCTGGCCGATTTTTTCGCCCTTATAGGCATACCAGGAGCCGGACTTTTCAACCACCTCGGCGGCCACGCCCAGGTCGACCAGCTCGCCTTCGCGGCTGATGCCTTCGCCATAGAGAATGTCGAACTCAGCCGTCTTGAACGGCGGCGCCACCTTGTTCTTCACGATCTTGCACTTGGTTTCGCTGCCGATGACTTCGTCGCCCTTCTTGATGCTGCCGGTGCGACGGATGTCGATGCGCACCGAGGCGTAGAACTTCAGCGCGTTGCCACCGGTGGTGGTTTCGGGGTTGCCGAACATCACGCCGATCTTCATGCGAATTTGGTTAATGAAGATGACCATGGTGTTGGTCTTGTTGATGGTGGCGGTGAGCTTGCGCAGCGCCTGGCTCATGAGCCGCGCATGCAGCCCAGGCAAGGAGTCGCCCATTTCGCCTTCAAGCTCGGCCTTGGGCGTGAGCGCGGCCACGGAGTCAATCACGATCAGGTCGACCGAGCCCGAGCGCACCAGGGCATCGACGATTTCGAGCGCCTGCTCGCCCGTGTCGGGCTGGCTGATCAGCAGCTCTTGCAGGTTGACGCCGAGCTTCTGCGCGTATTGCGCATCGAGCGCATGTTCAGCGTCGATGAACGCGCACACGCCGGCCAGCTTTTGCATTTCGGCAATGACCTGCAGCGTGAGCGTGGTCTTGCCCGACGATTCAGGGCCGTAGATTTCAATCACCCGCCCGCGCGGCAGGCCGCCCACGCCCAGGGCGATGTCCAGGCCCAGTGAGCCGGTGGAAACCACCTGGATGTCGGGCGCCACTTCGCCGTCGCCCAGGCGCATGATTGAGCCTTTGCCGAACTGCTTTTCGATTTGCGCCAACGCGGCTTGCAGGGCCTTGGCTTTTTCAGTGTTCAGGGCTTTCACGGGTGCGTCCATGTGGGTCTCCAGTTTTGGCGCATTATCACCAATGCTGGATGTTTGTACAGTATTTTTTGCGCCCGCAGGTTCGCTGTAGGCTGCCCTAGTATCGGCTGCCCGCCGGGCGGCGGCCAAGGAGAAACCGATGCGCATTCTGATCGCCGAAGACGACCAGATTCTGGCCGACGGGTTGCTGCGTTCCTTGCGCGCTGGGGGTTATGCGTGCGACCGGGTCAGCAGCGGCAGCGAGGCCGACGCAGCGTTGGCCGATCATGAATTCGACTGCGTCATCCTCGACCTGGGCCTGCCCAAAGTGCACGGGCTGGAAGTGCTGCGCCGGCTGCGTGCACGCGGCTCGTCGGTGCCGGTGCTCATCCTCACCGCTGCCGACAGCGTGGAGCAGCGTGTCAAGGGCCTTGATCTGGGCGCTGATGACTACATGGCCAAGCCGTTCTCGCTGCAGGAGCTGGAAGCCCGCGTGCGCGCGCTCACGCGCCGCGGCCTGGGCAGCGCGGCCACCATCATCAAGCATGGGCCGCTGAGCTTCGACGCCACTGGCAGAGTGGCCTACATCAACGAGCAGATGGTGGAGCTTTCGGCGCGCGAGATCTCGCTGCTTGAAGTGCTGCTGCAGCGTGCCGGCCGGCTGGTCAGCAAAGACCAGTTGGTCGAACGCCTGTGTGAATGGGGCGAGGAAGTCAGCAACAACGCCATCGAGGTCTACATCCACCGCCTGCGCAAGAAGATCGAACAAGGGCCGATCCGCATCGCCACCGTGCGTGGCCTGGGCTATTGCCTGGAAAAGATCGCCGCGTGAGCCCGCCGGGCCGCCATCAGCCCCAGGCCGATGGCCTTCGACAGGACGTTCTGACGATCTGTCTCAGTCCCAGGGGCGAATACCGGGGTGCGCAGCACGAAGGGCCAGTCGAAGCCGGCCGCGCCCTGCGGGGATCAAGGAAATTGGCAGAGCCACATTTCCTTGTGAGATGGCGCTGACGCCCGCCCCGCCGCACGAGGCGCGCTCGCTGTTCGGCGAGATTCTCGACTGGATGCTCGCGCCGCTGCTGGTGCTGTGGCCGATGAGCATCTTCCTGACGTACGTGGTGGCGCAGAACATCGCCCACCAGCCGCATGACCGGCAGATGGCCGACGTGGTGCGTGCCATTGCCAGGCAGATCAGCCTGAAGCCGGTGGGTGCGCAGCCCGAGGTGCGAGCCAGCCTGCGCCTGCCCGATGTGGCCAAGGAGTTCCTGCGCGCCGACGACATTGACCAAGTCTACTTTCAGGTGCTGGGCTCACGCGGTGAGTTCCTCAGTGGCGACGCCGACTTGCCGGTGCCCGAAGAGTTGGCGGCGCTGGCCGGCGAGGTGGCGTTTCGCAATGACACCGTGCATGGCGAGCCGGCGCGTGTGGCAATGCTCTGGCTGGCCGACCCGGCGCAGCCGCAGCGCCGCGCGGCCCTGGTGCAACTGGCCGAGACGCTGAAAAAGCGCTCGGAGCTGGCCAACGAAATCATCAAGGGCGTGATCCTGCCGCAGTTCATCATCCTGCCGCTGGCGGTGGCGCTGGTGTGGTTTGCCCTGGCCCGCGGCATCCGCCCGCTGAACGAAGTGCAAGCGCGCATTCGCCAGCGCGAGAGCGGCGACTTGAGCCCGATCGACGAGCACGATGTGCCCGACGAAATCGGCCCGCTGGTGCGCGCCATCAACGACCTGCTGGCCCGGCTGGACCAGACCATGGGCCAGCAAAAGCACTTTCTGGCTGACGCCGCGCACCAGCTCAAAACGCCGCTGGCCGGCCTGCGCACCCAGGCCGAGTTGGCGTTGCGCGAGATCGACGCCGGCAGCGCCGACCCGCAGGCACTGAAGCGTTCGCTGTCGCAGATCGCGTTGGCCAGCGAGCGCGCCGCGCACATGGTCAACCAGTTGCTGGCCATGGCGCGCGCCGAAGACCGCGAGCAAGCCCTGCGCAAAACCGAGTTCGACCTGGCCGAGGTGGTGAAAGAGGCGGTGCGCGACTTCGTGCCCAAGGCCATGGACAAGCGCATCGACCTGGGCTACGAAGGCCCGGCAACGGCCCAGCCGGTGTTGATTCATGGCCTGCCGGTGTTGATGCGCGAAATGGTGCGCAACTTGGTCGACAACGCCTTGCAGTACACGCCGGCCGGCGGCACGGTCACCGCGCGCATCACCGCCGACCCCTTCGGCCAGGTGGTGGTGTTGCAGGTGGAGGACAACGGCCCGGGCATCGCTGTGGCCGAGCGCGAGCTGGTGTTCCAGCCTTTTTACCGTGCCCTGGACACCTTGGTCGATGGCAGCGGCCTGGGCCTGGCCATCGTGCGCGAAGTTGCCACACACCATGGTGCGCAAGTGAGCATCGAAGACACGCACGACCGGCCCGCCGCCGCCGGGGGCGGCCTGGGCACGCTGGTCACGGTGCGCATTCCCTTGCGCGGGGCAGACGACTCAACGCCGGGGGTGGACCCAGCGCCACAGCGCTGAGTCGTCGGCACTGGCCAGGCCTGCGGCGCAAGCTTGCGCAAAGACCTGCTGTGCCAGGCTGCCCAGGCTGGGCAAATAACCGCAGGCTGCAGCGGCCTGCATCGCCAGGGCCGAGTCCTTGGCCAGCAAGCTCATCTGCGCGTGGGCCGATTCGTCAGCGGCCAGCGCGCGGCGCAAGCGGTCGCTGGCAATCCAGCTCTGCGCGCTGGATTGCTCCATCACGCCCAGCGTGGTGGCCGCATCCAGCCCGAGGTGTTCGGCCAAGGCCAGCGCCTGGGCGGCGCCGGCCAGGTTGATCGCCGCCAGCAGGTTGTTCACCAGCTTGGTCTTGGCGCCGTCACCCGGTTCGGTGCCGACGCGAAAGACCTGACTGGACAAGTTGTTCAACAGGCCTTGCCAGCGTGCAAAGACCGTGTCGGCACAAGCCACCATCAAACTCATGGTGCCGCTGCGCGCGCGCGCCGGGCCGCCGGACATGGGCGCGTCGATCGGCTCCAGGCCCATGGCTTGCAGCCGCCCGGCCAGGGCCTGGGTGCTGCCGGGAGCGATGGTGGGGCACAGCAACACGGCGCCCGTTGCGGGCTGCGCTGCGGCCGCACCGCGCGGGCCGAACAGCACCGCCTCGGTCTGGGCGGCATCGACCACCGCCACGATCAAGGCCTGGCAACCCGCCGCCGTGGCGGCCGGGCCGTCGCACAACAGCAGGCCGGCTTCGCGCGCCAGCGTCATGCGCGCGGGGTCGATGTCGAACACGTGAACGTGGTGGCCGCACTCGTGCAGCCGCTGCGCCATGGCCAGGCCCATCAGGCCGATGCCCACCACCCCCACGGTCAACACTGGCCCTGCCGACAGGGGCTCTGCAGTAACGTTTGGCATCAGCTTTGCATGAGCCTGCGGCATCAGCTCTGCATCAGCCTGCGGCATCAGCTTTGCATCAGCCTGCGGCTCTTGGCCACCGACATCAGGATGCCCAGCCCCAGGCCGAGCGTGACCATGGCCGTGCCGCCGTAGCTGATGAACGGCAGCGGCACGCCCACCACCGGCAAGATGCCGCTGACCATGCCCATGTTGACGAAGGCATAGGTGAAGAAACTCAGGGTGATGGACCCGGCCAGCAAGCGCGTGAACACGGTGGGCGCCTCGGCGGCGATCCACAAGCCGCGCAAGAGGAGGAAGGTGAACGAGCCCAGCAGCAGCGCCACCCCGGCCAGGCCGAACTCCTCGCTGAACGCGGCAAAGATGAAGTCGGTGGTGCGCTCGGGAATGAATTCAAGGTGGGTCTGCGTGCCGTTCATGAAACCCTTGCCCCACAGCCCGCCCGAGCCGATGGCGATCATGCCCTGGATGATGTGAAAGCCCTTGCCCAGCGGATCGGCGCTGGGGTCGAGCAGGGTGCAGATGCGGTGCTGCTGGTAGGCGTGCAGCACCGGCCAGCGCATGCCCTCGGCGCACAGGGTGGGCTCCATGATGATCACGGCCGTTACCGCCACGGC
>JAYUQE010000457.1:0-2968 GCA_043756905.1 Burkholderiales bacterium
GCCAGCTCGCCGCGCCGGTTCGAGCCCGGCAGGGTCTTGTGGCGTTCGAGGTTGAACTTCACGGCCGCGGCGTCAAGCTTCTCACCGTCATGAAAGCTAACGTTTGGCCTGAGTTTCATGGTCAGCGCCTTGTTGTCGGCGCTCCATTCCCAGCTCGTGGCCAGTTGCGGCACGATGTTCAGCTTTTCGTCCACATCCACCAGCTTGTCGCACAGCGCGGCAAAGACGATGCGGCCGACGAATGTGCGCGCCAGGCTCGGGTCCAGTGCATCGGGGTCTTCGGCCAGGCCGATGCGCAGGGTCTGGGCGCTGGTGGCGGCACTGGCGGCCACGGCGAGCAGGGCGAGCAAGGTCTTGGGTTTGATCAACATCGTGGTCTCTCGGGTGGATTGAAAAGCGGTGACTGGGCGTCGCCGCCGGCGCCGGCGTCAGGGCATCAGGGCGGCGGGTGGCGCCTGGCATGAAACGCTGCGATGTGCGCTTCGATGCGGCTGCGATCCAGCTCACCCACCGGATTGTGGCGCCTGGGCAGGCAGGCCATGAAGGACTGGAAGCGCTGCATGCTCACGTCGTACAGCCGCTGCAATTCAGACATCGGTTCAGCGTGGTCGTCGACGCGCAAATCGAGTTCGGCATGGTCTTCATCGCCGTGAATGCGCAAGGCCGCTGACTGCTTGCCGCGCTTGTCACCCCCAGCGGCTTCGCCCGCGGCCATGGCTGATATCAAACGTTGTGCGAACGCTTGGCCTGCGCTGTTGGCAAATGAAATTGCTGTGGCGCGCAGCACCTCGGCCCCGGCCAGCATGTTGCCCGCCACGCTGTAACCGTTGAATTGGGCCTGCCCGCACCAATCCACACACGCCGCGCCGGTGTGCGCCGCAGCGGTGCCCTGCGCATCCAGCACATGCACCTGGCGCTGGTCGCGCCCGGCGTCCAGGGCCAGCAAAGCTGCCACCACCTGTGCCGGCGCATGGCCCTGGGCCAGCAGGCTCAAGCCGGCCGGGCCATACAGCGGGTTCATCAAGGCCTGCGTGGCCACGGCGCCCACGCCGCGCCGGGTGTGGATGCACAGCGCCCCCACCGCAAAGAAGCGGCTGGCAATGGCCACGCCGATGCGGCCGGTTTCATCGCGTGCCAACAGGCTCCAGGTCATGGCGGGCTGCCCGTCGTCAACCACCCGGGATGGAGCGGCTTCAGGTGCGAAACGTGGGACGCCGTCTTGCGCATGATCGCAGGCTTGCCTTTTCGGGGGTACGTCATCAAAATACACACATCAAAGTACACACAAATAGGATTGCCATGTCCAGTGTCATCAGCCGCGTGTTCATGAACGGCAACAGCCAAGCTGTGCGCATTCCGCAGGAGTTTCGGCTCGATGCCAGTCGAGTACTGGTGAGCCGCAACGACCAAGGTGACTTGGTCATCCACCCGATCCAGAGTGACCGCGGCAAGGCTTTACTGGAAGCTTTGGAAGGGTTCGAGCAGCCGCTTGCCGATGAGTTGGCCGCACTCGTCACCCAAGACCGGCGCAGCCAGGTCATGGCCCAGGAGCGTGACGCGCTGTGAAATACATGCTCGACACCAACACGCTGATCTACTTCATCAAGAACAAGCCGCCCTCGGTGGCTGCACGGATCAACGCCTTGGAAGACAGCGACTTGTTGTGCATGTCGTTTGTGAGCTATGCAGAGCTGCTCAAAGGTGCTCAGGGCAGCACGCGTAAGGCCGATGTGCTGCGGCGTTTGGACGTGCTGGCGCGGCAAGTGACGGTGCTGTACCCCAGTGGACCAAGCCTGTGCGAACACTATGCGCAGCAGGCCACGCAACTCAAGGTTGCGGGCAGACCTATAGGCGGCAACGACCTGTGGATTGCGTGTCACGGCTTGGCCGAAGCGGCCACCTTGGTCACCAACAACCTGAGCGAGTTCAGCCGTGTCAGCGGCCTGGCTCTTGAGAACTGGGTGGAGGTTTGAAAACGCCGCGCTAGCGTTGGGCTAGCGTGCAATACCACACTAGAACTTGCCATCGACCAGGTACATCGCAATCCACGGCTGCCAGACCACCACGCCCAGGCACACGATCATCAGCCCCACATAGGGCAAGGCCGCTCTCACCAACAAGCCGAAGGGCTGCTTGAAGGCCGACATGGCGACGATGAGGTTGAGCCCCACGGGCGGTGTGAGGTAGCCGATTTCCAGGTTCAGGATCATGATGATGCCGAACGTGACCTTGTTGAAACCATAGGCCTCGGCCACCGGTGCCAGCAGCGGCGCCAGGATGAGGATGGCCTCGCCGGTGGTCATCAAGCAGCCCACGGCCAACAGCAGCAGGTTGACCAGCAGCATGAACATCAAGGGGCTGCTGATGTAGCCCTGCATGAACTCCACCATCTGCCCGGGCACATGGTGTTCGATGAGCACGATGTTCAGGCTCAGCGCCACGGCCAACACCGGGAACAGGCTGCCGCCGAGCTTGCTTTGTTCGAGCACCACGTTGTAGAAGTCCTTCAACTTCATTTCGTTGTGGATGAACATTTCCACGAACATGGCATACACCAGCGCCACGGCCGCGGCTTCGGTGGCGGTGAAGTAGCCGCTGTAGATGCCACCGAGCAAGATGACCGGCATCAACATGGCCCAGACACCTTCGCGCAGTGCAACCTTGAGTTCCGCCGCATCGAACTTTTCGGTGGGCATGTGCCGGCAGGTGACCATGGCGTAGACCGACATCACGATCAGGATGAAGATGCCCGGGCCCACGCCGGCCAGGAACAGGTCGGTGATCGAGGCTTCGGTCACCAGCCCATAGATGATCATGGGAATCGACGGCGGGATGATGATGCCCAGCGTGCCGGCCGACATGATGGTGCCCAGCGCAAACTTGTTGTCGTAGTTGGCCGCGCGCAGCGCCGGGTACATCACCGTGCCGATGGCCAGCATGGTCACGATGCTGCTGCCGGAGATGGCCG
>JAYUQE010000458.1:0-7993 GCA_043756905.1 Burkholderiales bacterium
TCCACCTCGGCCTCGGGGTCGGTGGCTTCCAGTTCGTAGGCGGCCGCCACCATGGCCAGGCGGGCGATCACGCCGTACATGTAGAAGCGGTTAGGCACACTGGCTCCGGGGCGCTCGCCGGGGCGCGGCAATTGCGCCGACTGGGCGAAGGCCAGCGGCACATAGCGCGAACCCGGCGCGCTGAGGTCTTCGTCGATACCCTGGTGTGCATGCACGCGATAGAAGCCGCCGACCACATAGCGGTCGATCATGTAGACCACCGGCTCGGCCACGGCGTCATGGATGCGCTCGTAGGTGGGCACGCCTTCCTGAATGATCACCTGGGTGAGCGCGCGCCCGTCTTTCAGCTTGGCCGGCTGGCGCTGCGCGATCTTCTTCACCTCGGCCGCGTCGCGCACGGTGATGATGCCGCTGCCACAACTGCCGTTGTCGGCCTTGACCATCACGAACGGTTTTTCCTTGATGCCGTATTCCTTGTACTTGCGCCGAATCTTCAGCAGCAAGGCATCGGTGTGGGTTTCGATGCAGTCCAGCCCTTCGTTGTGCGCCATGTCCACGGCGCCGCACTGGGCGTACATCGGGTTGATCAGCCACGGGTCCATGCCCAGCAGCTTGGCGAACTTCTTGGCCACTTCCTCGTACGAATGAAAGTGCGCGCTCTTGCGCCGCTGCGCCCAGCCGGCATGCAGCGGCGGCAACAGGTACTGCTCGTGCAGGCCTTGCAGCACCTTGGGCGTGCCGGTGGCCAGATCGTTGTTCAACAGGATCGTGCAGGGGTCAAAGTCTTTCAAACCCAGCCGGCGCGCGCTGCGCTTGAGCGGCTCGAGAATGAGTTCGCTGCCATCGGGTAACGCCACTTTGGTGGGCGACTTGGCGCCTTCATCCAGCGTGCCCAGGCGCACGTTCAGCCCGGCCTGGTGAAAGATCTGCGCCAGGCGTTGCAGGTTCATCAGGCTCGATGCGCTGCGTGCGCCCAGCTGTGGAATGAGCAGCAGGTTGCGTGCCTCGGGGCAGATTTTCTCGATCGCCGCCATCGCCGCTTGCACCGCCAGCGGCAGCATCTCGGGCGTGAGGTTGTGAAAACCGCCGGGGAACAGGTCGGTGTCCACCGGCGCGAGCTTGAAGCCGGCATTGCGCAAGTCCACCGCGGTGTAGAACGGCGGCGTGTGCTCCATCCATTCGAGCCGGAACCAGCGTTCGATGGCCGGCATCGATTCCAGCACCCGCTGTTCAAGCTCGTTGATGGGGCCGGTGAGGGCGGTGACGAGATGGGGAACCATGGTGTGCCCTGGTGCGCATGGGGAGCGCAAGGGGCGCGATTTTAGGGGCGGCCATGAAAACGGGCCTGCCCCCAAACTGAGGGCAGGCCCAACTCACCGGCGGTCATGCGCCAACGAGGAGACAACGAACGAAATTACTTGCTGTAGGCCGTCTCGCCGTGCGAGCTGATGTCCAGGCCTTCGCGCTCTTCTTCTTCGGCCACGCGCAGGCCCACGGTCAGATCAACGATCTTGAACGAGATGGCCGCCACCACGCCCGACCAGACGATGGTCAGCAGCACGGCCTTGAGCTGAATCCAGACCTGGGCGGCAATGCCGTTGGAGCCCACGGTCGCGGTGACCCAATCCGTCACCAGCCCCGGGCCGCCCAGGTCTTGCGTGTTGAACACACCGGTGAGCAAGGCGCCGACGATGCCGCCCACGCCGTGCACGCCAAACACATCGAGCGAGTCGTCAGCGCCGAGCAGCTTCTTCAAGCCGTTCACGCCCCACAGGCAGGCGAAGCCGGCCACGAAGCCGATCACCATGGCGCCCATCAACCCCACGTTGCCAGCGGCCGGGGTGATGGCCACCAAACCGGCCACTGCACCGGACGCGGCACCGAGCATCGACGCCCGGCCGCGCATCAGCGCTTCACCCACGCACCAGGCCAGAACCGCGGCGGCGGTGGCGCTGAAGGTGTTCATGAAGGCCAGCACGGCGGAGTTGCCGGCTTCCAGCGCCGAGCCGGCGTTGAAGCCGAACCAGCCCACCCACAGCAGCGCCGCACCCACCATGGTGAGCGGCAGGTTGTGCGGCACGAAGGCCTCGCGGCCGTAGCCCACGCGCTTGCCGATCATGAAGGCCCCCACCAGCCCCGCCACGGCGGCGTTGATGTGCACCACGGTGCCGCCGGCGAAATCGAGTGCACCCATGTTCCACAGGTAGCCGGCCTTGGCGTTCAGGCCTTCGACCACTTCCTTGCCGGTGTAGGCATCGGGGCCCATCCAGAACCACACCATGTGGGCGATGGGCGCGTAGCTGAAGGTGAACCACAGCGCGCTGAACAGCAGCACGGCGCTGAACTTGATGCGCTCGGCGAAAGCACCCACGATCAGGCAGCAGGTGATGCCGGCGAAGGTGGCCTGGAAGGCCGCGAACAACAGCTCGGGGATGTAGACGCCCTTGCTGAACGTGGCGGCCATGGCGAAGGTGCCGGTCTTGGCATCGAACAAACCGTTCATGAACAGTCGGTCGAAGCCGCCGATGAAGGCGTTGCCTTCGCTGAAGGCCAGGCTGTAGCCGTACACGCACCACAGCACCACGATGAGCGAGAAGGTCACCATCACCTGCATCAGCACGCTGAGCATGTTCTTGCTGCGCACCAGGCCGCCATAGAACAGCGCCAGGCCGGGCAGGGTCATCATGATGACCAGCAGGGTGGACAGCAGCATCCACGCCACGTCGCCCTTGTTGGCCACCGGCGCTGCGGCCGCACTTGCTGCCGGGGCCGCCGGCGCTGCCGCCGCGGCAGGCGGCGCATACAAGGTGACCTCGACCCTGCGGCTTTGCTCACCGCTGCCGGCGGTGATGTCTTCGGGCTTTTGCAGCACGATGCGGTCTTCGGCCACGCCTGCGGCCTTGAGCGCGTCGCGCACCGCGAACGCACGCTGCTTGGCCAATGCCTTGTTCACATCGGCCGAGCCGGTTGAATCGACAAAAGCCGACAGTTGCACCTTGGCGCCGGCATTCGCACCCAGGAAGTCGGCCACAGCCTTCAGGTCAGCCGCCGCGGTGGTGGCCACATCGGCCTTGCCGCTTTCAAACAGCAGCTTGGTGCCCGGGAAATCGGCAGCGTGGGCGCCGCCGGCCAGCACCAGGGCGAGCCACAGCAGGCCCAGGTGAAAGAGCTTTTTCATGATGTGTTCCTGTTGAGGTGGGCGATGAATGGGCTTCAGAGGGCAGCCTGGCCGGTCTCGCCGGTGCGGATGCGCACCACCTGTTCGAGCGTGCTGACGAAGATCTTGCCGTCGCCGATCTTGCCGGTGCGCGCCGCGGCCTCGATGGCCTCGATCACGCGCTCGACGATGGCGTCGTCCACCGCCGCCTCGATCTTCACCTTGGGCAGGAAATCGACCACGTACTCGGCGCCGCGGTACAGCTCGGTGTGGCCCTTCTGGCGCCCGAAGCCCTTCACTTCCGTGACCGTGACCCCCTGCACGCCGATCGCGCTCAGGGCTTCACGCACTTCATCAAGCTTGAACGGCTTGATGATCGCTGTGATCATCTTCATGGTTGCTCTCCGTTGTTTTGATTTGACTGCCGTCAAACGTTAGAAGCTGTACTTCGCGCCGAGCACGATGCGCGCCTTGCCCAGGTCCTTGCCGTTGGGTGCGAGATAGCCATTGGCATCGGTGCCGATCAGCGCGCCGCTGAGCGTCACGCCGCTGAATTCCTTGCTCAGCGTGAGCGAATAGTCGGTGTACGACGCAGCCGAGGTGTGGGCCACGCGCTGGTGGCCGATGTGCGGCGCCAGGGTCATGCCGTTGCCGACATCGAAGCTGGCGGAAAGGTCGAGGTAGCCGCTGTTCTTGCTGTCGGCAAAGCCGAACAGGTTGGTCACGCTGTGCGAATACTTCAGCGTCGCCGGGCCATAGGTCAGGGCGCCGTAGATTTCGGCCGTGTTGGGGCTGATGCCCAGCTTGTGGCGGGGGTACTGGTAGGCCAGCACACCCACGTCATAGCCCAGCGCCTTGGTGATCTCACCCTTGTAGCCGGCGTACAGGTCGACCTCGACCGAGGCGCTGCCACCACCGTCCTTTATCCACTTGATGTTCGAGGCCCAGGCGCCCGCATAGAACGTGCCCTGGGTGTAGTCCAGCCCGCCTTGCACAGCAGGCTTGAGCCGAGTTTGTGAAATACCGCGGTAGCTGTATTCGGTGAAAGCGCCGATGTTGTAGGCCAGGCCGTCTGCGGCCAAGGCCGGCAGGGCAGCAGCGGTGAGCACGGCCAGGGTGGCAGCGGCGAGGGTCTTGTTCATGCAGGGCTCCAGTGGGTGTTTGAAATGATTGACCCATCGGAATAGCAGCTTTCGTGCCAGGGCGCACTAGCAACGCTTCGCCCCGTTTTGGCGCGCACTGGCCTGCCCATCCAGCCGCACAGCGCACCACGGCGGGGCATGCACCGGCGTGGTGCCGGCGGGCTTGTCAGACCCGCCCGCGTTCACCGCCTGGGCATCAAAACCCGAGCATCAACGCCCCAACCAACGCGGCGCGCGCTTTTCAATGAAGGCGCGCGGGCCTTCCTTGAAATCTTCGCTGGCCATGTTGCGCGCCTGGCCTTCATCGCTGGCGTGGGCCAGCTCGGCATCGCTCAAGTCAAACGTCTGGCGCGCAATGGCCAGGCTTTCGCGCACCGCAATCGGCGCGTTCACCGTGATGCGCGCGGCCAGGGCCTGGGCCGCATCGAGCAGCCCTTCGGCGCTGGGCGCCAGCACGTTCACCATGCCCAGCGCATGCGCGCGCTCGGCGCTGATGGGTTCGCCGGTGAGGATCATTTCGCGCGCCACGGCACTGGGCAGTGCACGCGGCAGGCGGTACAGCCCGCCGGCCGAGGCGATCAGCCCACGCTTGACTTCAGGCAAACCGAAGCGCGCCTGCGGTGCGGCGACCACCAAGTCGCAGGCCAGCACCAGCTCGCAGCCGCCGGCCAGCGCGGGGCCGTTCACGGCGGCGATCCAGGGCTTGTTGCGCCGCGCATGCACGAAGCCGGCAAAGCCGCCACGCGCGGTGCGCAACTCGGCGCCGCGGCCGGCTGACACCGCCTTCAAATCGGCCCCGGCGCTGAACGCATCAGGCCCGGTGCCGGTGAGGATGACCACCCACACATCGGCATCGGCATCGGTCTCATCAATCGCCGCCTCCAGGCCTTGCGCCACTTCTGGGCTGATGGCATTGCGCGCCTCGGGCCGATTGATGGTGACCAGGGCAACGTGATTGGGCAAACGCTGGACGGTGACTTGGGCGGGTGTGGGCATGGTTGGCACGGGTTGATGTTGAAGTGACGAGCGTAGCGCAGGCGCTGCGCGGCGCGGCCTGGGCACAATCCTGCGCGTCAAGGAACAGGGGGAGACGATGTCATTGGCCTTGGTGATGAGCCGCGCGCTCGATGGGCTGGAAGCGGCCGAGGTGCGCGTGGAGGTGCACCTGGCCAACGGCCTGCCCAGCTTCACCCTGGTGGGCCTGGCCGACACCGAGGTGAAGGAAGCGCGCGAACGGGTGCGCGCGGCGCTGGCGCAAAGTGGCTTCGCCTTCCCGCACAACAAGCGCGTCACCGTGAACCTGGCGCCGGCCGATCTGCCCAAGGACAGCGGGCGCTTCGACCTGCCCATTGCGCTGGGCATCCTGGCCGCGCAAGGCATGCTCGACGCGACCAAGCTCGCCGCCTGCGAGTTCGCCGCCGAGTTGTCGTTGGCCGGTGAATTGCAGCCCATTCGCGGTGCCCTGGCCCTGGCGCTGGGCGCGCGCCGTGCCGGCTGCACCCGCATGTTAGTGATGCCCGAAGCCAGCGCCGGCCTGGCCGCGCATGTGCAGGGGCTGGATGTGCGCAGCGCCACGCACCTGCTGCAAGTGGTGCAGGCCCTGCTGCCCGGTGCTGACGCGCAGCCTTTGCCACGCGCCACGCCGCTGCCCCTGGCTGCCGCGGCGGCGCTGCCCGATCTGCGCGAGGTGAAGGGCCAGGCCAGTGCCAAGCGCGCGCTGGAAATTGCCGCCGCGGGCGGCCACAGCTTGCTGTTGGTGGGCCCGCCGGGCACCGGCAAGTCCATGCTGGCGCAACGCCTGGCCGGCCTGCTGCCGCCCATGGATGAGGAAGAACGCCTGGCCAGCGCGGCCATCGCTTCGCTGAGCACGCAGGGCTTTGACGCCGCCAGCTTTGGCCAGCGGCCTTGGCGCAACCCGCACCATACGGCCAGCGCCGTGGCTTTGGTGGGCGGTGGCTCGCCGCCGCGGCCAGGTGAAATCTCCCTGGCCCATGGCGGCGTGTTGTTCCTGGATGAATTGCCCGAATTTCCAAGAAGCGCGCTCGAAGCCTTGCGTGAACCGTTGGAAAACGGCCGCATCACCATCGCCCGCGCCGCGCACCAGGCCACCTTCCCGGCGCGCTTTCAGCTCATCGCCGCCATGAACCCCTGCCCCTGCGGCTACCTGGGCGCGCAGGCCGCCACGGGCAAGCAGTGCCGCTGCACGCCCGACGCCGTGGCGCGCTACCAGGCGCGCCTGTCGGGCCCGCTGCTGGATAGGCTGGACATGCAGATCGAGGTGCAGGCCATCAGCCCGCAGGCCTTGATGGCCTTGCCCGATGGCGAGGCGTCTAGCGTGGTGAGCCAGCGCGTGGCCCGGGCGCGCGCGGCGCAAACGGCGCGCCAGGGCCGGGCCAATGCGGCGCTGGACGCGGCGCAGTTGGATGACCTGCTGGCGCTGGACGAAGCCGCCACGCGCTTTGCCCAAACCGCGGCGCAGCGCCTGGGCTGGTCTTCACGCAGCTTGCACCGGGCACTGAAAGTGGCGCGCACGATCGCCGACCTGGCCGGCGGCAGCGGCGTGGCCACGGCGCATGTGGCCGAGGCCTTGCAGTTCCGGCGCGTGCTGGCCGGCTGAGCGGGCGGGCAACCCCGGCCGGCGGCTAGGGTTGCCCGCCCGGGGCACGCGAGGCCCGCGGCGGCAGCCAGGTGCGTGATCAGCGCTTCGTGACCTTGCCGTTGGCCACCGTCACCGTGTCGCCGGCCTTCAGGCCGGGGTCGGCATCGGTGTCGAAGCGTTGGCTGGTGCCATTCTTCAGCGTCACGGTGGTGACCCAGACGGTGCGTTTCTTCAGGCGCTTTTCAATCTCGTTGCCCACCACACCGCCAACCACCGCGCCACCAACCGTGGCCGCCGTGCTGTCACCCACCTTGCTGCCCACCACCCCACCAGCCACGGCGCCGCCGGCTATGCCCACGCCGCTGGCCTTGCCGCGGCGCCGTTCCGACTTCACGGCCGTGACGAGGGCGCATTCGGCGCACAACGCCGCCAACTGCTTGGCCGACGGCGCGGCCGGCGCGGGAGCAGGGTCCGCCGCCTGAGCGGCACCAGCGGCCATGGTGGCGGCCAGAGCCAGGGAAGATGCAAAGTTGCGGATCATCATGTCGACTCCTTCATGGTCAGGGTGGGTCAGCAACGCCGCGCATCGCCGCGCCGATGACGCGCGGGGTCAATGTCCTACAAGTTCGGCGCCAGCGCGCGCCGCGCCGCCTCCAGCGTGACTCCTTGGTGCTGGGCCCAATCCGCCACCTGGTCGTCGCCGATGCGTCCGACGTTGAAATACACCGCCTGCGGGTGCGCCAGGTAGAAGCCGCTGACGCTGGCTGCCGGCGTCATTGCCAGGCTGTCGGTCAACGCCATGTCGATCTCGCTGGCTCGAAGCAACTCGAACATCGAGCGTTTCACGGAATGATCGGGGCAGGCCGGGTAGCCCGGCGCCGGGCGGATGCCGCGGTATTGCTCGGCAATCATGGCGTCAAGCGGCAGACGCTCATCGGCCGCGTAGCCCCAGAACTCCTTGCGCACGCGCTCGTGCAGGCGCTCGGCAAAGGCCTCGGCCAGGCGGTCGGCCAGGGCCTTGAGCATGATCGCCGAGTAGTCGTCGTGGTCGGCCAGGAACTGGGCTTCCTTCTTCTCGACGCCCTGGATGCTGAC
>JAYUQE010000459.1:0-2960 GCA_043756905.1 Burkholderiales bacterium
CCACAGCGCAGTCAAGCCTTGCGCGGCAGCTTCACGGGCCGCGTCATCGGCCGCAGCGTCGAGTGCACGCAGCAGCTCTTGTGCGCGGCGAAAACGCCCAAGCACGATCTCGAACTCGGCCACGCCCATGCCGTGCAGCGCCGCGATGCGCCACAGGTCGGCCAGCTCATCGGCATCTCCCAGGCGGTGCGCGCGCCGCACCGCGGCCAGCGCAGCGGCCAGGGTGTCCAGGTCGAGCGCGATGGCGCTGGTGGCCTCGCCCAGCAGCTTGCCGGGGCGCGAGGCTTCCAGGTGCGCCGGGAAGCGCGCGAGGATGGCGGTGGCGCGAGGCGTCATGACCATCAACCCGCGCCGGCGCTGCTCAAGCCCACGCGCCGGATCCACAGCCGCTCCAGCCCCGACAACGGCACCTGCACATCCTGCTGGTGGATGCGCACGCCGGCGTCCACGTATTCGGCGTGGTAGTGCAGGTCGTCGAGCGCATACGTGGCGGTGTCGGGCACCATGCCCTTGAGCAGGGTCACGTTCAGGGTGGCGCCGGTCGCCAGCGCGGCCACGCCGTCTTTCAGCCGTGCGGCGGCTTCGCTGCGCGCCACTTCGCGCGCGGTGGCGGGGTCGCCCAGGGTGCCGGCGCCCTTGAGAGTGAAATCAACAGTTAGGTCGAGCATGATCAGCGAGCCGCCGATCTTGACGTCGACGATGCCGGTGACCGGCCGCACCTGCGGGTTGTCCGGCACCACGTTGCGCCGCCTCGGGCCGCCCGGCGCGTTTTGCGGGAACAGTTCCACCGCCACGTCGAGCACGCCTTCGAGCTGCATCAACTGCGCCACCAGCCGGTTGTAGACCAGGGCCTCACCGATGCCGGCTTCGTCGATGAACGCATCCGTGGCTTCCCGGCCCTTGCGTTCCAGTTCGGCGCGCGCTTCGGGGGCCAGCGCCAGCGTGGTGGGGGTGAGTTCGATGTTGGCATCCACGCGCAGGAACAAACCGTCGGCAGCCTCGGCCACGCCCACGGTCACCGGCTCCGCGCCGCCCTCGGCCGTGACGCCGGCCCCCGCCGTGGCGGCGCCCGCCGGCAGCGGCGCGTCGATGTTGTGTTCAATGCGCACGCCCACCGGGCGCGTGCTTTCGATCAAGGCCACGGCCTGGTCGATGGCGCTGGTGCGCTCGGCCGCGCTGCTCATTTCAGGCAGGGCAACGGTGAGCTTGACCACGCCCGGGTGGGCCAGATAGTCCTCGCCAATGCGCACGTCTTTCTCGCGCAGCCCCGGCAGCGTGGTCAGCGCCGAGAGCAGCGCGCCGGTGGTGGCCTTGCCCGCGCCTTCATGGGCGCGGCGGGCGCGGGCACGCAAGGCGTCGTCGGTTTCATCGCTGCCGGCAAAGCGCGTGGCCTGCGGGTTGGCCACGGTGTCGATGCCCAGGATAGGCCGGTTCACCACGCGAATGGCGCCGGCCGCCACCACGCCCGCAGGCCCGGGTTCGAGCGCCTGCACCGGCACTTCAACACTCAGGTTGCCGCGCTGCAAGGTGCGGTCTTCCGTCGTTTCGAACTGCATCGCCGGCGGCTCGGCGGTGGACAACCGCGTGCCGGCGTTGACGGTCACGTCGGCCGGCGCGGGGGTGGAGCGGGCGAAGACCACGCTGCCGCCGGCCGACAGGCGCCGGCGCCTTGTGACGCCCACCAGCGTGGCCAGTTGATCCAGATCGCGCCCGCCGGCCGTTTCAACAAAGCCGGCCTGGTACACCGCTTCAAGCTGGCGCGACAGCACGGCGTATTCGCGCGCAAAGCTTTCGGCCAGCAAGCGCGTCACGCTGCCGGGGTTGCGGTCGGTGAGCAGCCGGGTGGCGTCAGTCGTTTCATAGCTGGCGAAGAAGCTGCTGGCGACATCGGGCCAGACCGCGTCCTTGGCCGGCAGGCCTTCGGGCGTGGCCTTCCAGACGATCGTGTTCTGCGGGCCCAGCGCAAAGTCAGTGGGTGAGCGAAAGCGGAAGTAGGCGGCATCGACCAGGCCGCTGACGCGCAGCGTGGCCGGCAGCACGGCGCTGGTCGTGGCTAACTTGAACGGTTGCAGTTCAGGCAGGAAGCGGAACTGCTCGCGCACCTGGCCGCCGGTGAGCGCGCTGAGCAAGTCGTCAACGAATTGGGCATAGGGCTCGGCAGCGTAGGTCACGGCGCAACTCCCAGCGAGGGTCCAGGACAGGCCCACTCGTCGTTGCAAATGCTCGCCGGGCAACCAGCCCGGCTGTGCTTTGCGCCTAGATTGGGCCTGTCCTGGGCCCTCGCTCTGCGTTCGTTCATCTGCCAACTCCCAATGAAAACGGCAGCACCAGGTTCAGCGGATGCGGCTCACCGCGCACGCGCAATTCGAGTTCGATGCGCACCGTGTCGCGCGGCGGCTGGTGTTCGGCGCTCACCTTGGCGGACAGCACCTTTTCGATGCGCGCTTCATCGCGCAAGGCTTGCAGGATGTACAGCTTGATGAGGTTGCGCGTGCGCTCGATATTCGGCTCGCCAATCAGTTCATGGTGGCGCGTGCCGTACTCGGGGTGGCCCAGGGCGCTGAGTTCGCCCTTGTGCGTCTTGATGCGGTTGGCCAGGGCCTGCTCCAGGTTGGCCAGGCCGTCGGCGCGCTGCACATCGCGGTCAACACCGCGGCGCAAGTCGAGCAGGTCAGCATCCTCGAAGAAGCCGCTGCTGCTGGTGTAGCGCAGCAGCAGGTCGCGGCCGAGCAGCGGTGCCAGGCTTTCGGCGCTGCGGGTGTTGCGGGCCATCAAGGTGCCCCCGTATCGGTGATATACGGCGCGGCCGGTGGGCCCAGGATGGTGAGCACGCCGGGGCCGGAAGGAATCATGTCGCCCATACGCACCAGGCCCTGGCCGGCAATGGTGACGCCGCTGGACCCGCCCTGGCCGATGGGCAGCGGGTAGGGCACGCCCGACAGCGAATTGATCATCTGGCA
>JAYUQE010000460.1:0-2959 GCA_043756905.1 Burkholderiales bacterium
TTCATGACGCTGTCGCTGATCCCCCAACTCTTCGCCAGCGGCTTTGCCGTGGGCGATGTGCGCATGGGCGTGAACTACGGGCTGAACAAGGTGCGCTTCCCGGCGCCGGTGCCGGTGGGCAGCCAACTGCGCGGGCACTTCACGCTGCTGGAGTACCAACCCATTGAAGGCGGCGCGCAACTGGTGGTGCAGGTCAGCATCGAGCGCGCGGGTTCACCCAAACCGGTGTGCGTGGCCGAAACCGTGTCGCGCCGCTACACCTGAGTCAACCCGACCCCATGAAGATCCTGCTCGTTGACGATCACCCGCTGATCCTGGCTGCGCTCAAGCAGGTCATCGACACGATCGCGCGCGTCACCATCGCCACGGCCGACAGCATCGAATCGGCGCGTGCGGTGCTGCAGCAGGATGCGAACTACGACCTCGTGCTGCTCGACCTGGCGCTGGGCGACGCCGATGGTTTTGACCTGCTCGAAGAACTGCGCAGCGCCTACCCCGAGTTACCGGTGGTGGTGGTGTCGGCCAGCGACCGCACGGCCGATGTGATCCGCGCCATCGACCTGGGCGCCATGGGCTTCGTGCCAAAGCGCAGCTCGAATGAACAGTTGCGCGAGGCGCTGAGCATGGTCATGAACGGCGGCCTGTATGTGCCGCCAATGATGCTGGGCCTGCTTGACCAACCGCGCGGCAGCAGCGCCGCCGCGCCTGCCGCGCACGCGCCGCGCACGCCTGGCGAGCATGCCCGGGGTGCGCCGTACCAGCAGGTGCCCACGCTCGAATCGGTGGGCCTCACACCGCGCCAGACCGATGTGCTCAACCTGCTGCTGCAAGGCAAGCCCAACAAGCTGATTGCGCGCGAGCTTAACGTTTCAGTCGAGACGGTCAAGGATCACGTCGCCGCCGTGCTGCGCGCCTTGAATGTGAGTTCGCGTACCCAGGCCGTGCTGGCGGTGAGCCAGATGCAGCAGCAGGCCGCTCTGGCCGCGCGCGACCAGCGCCGCTGACGTGAACGCCCCCGGCGTGCCAACGGCCCCCGGCGCCGACCATCGCCGTTTCGACAACCTGCGCTCGCTGTTCACGCAGACGCCGGCCTCGCTGATCGGCAACCTCGTGGGTTGGTTGCTGGTGGTGCTGATCTTCGCCGGCATGGCCGAGCCACGCGTGCTGGCGCTGTGGGCGGGCACGCTGGCGGTGTTGCTGCTGTTGCGCCTGGCGCACTACCTGCGCTTCCTGCGCCAGCGCGATGCCGGCGACGAGCTGCTGCGCCACTGGCACCGCAGCTGGAAGGCGCTGGTGCTGGCGCAGGCCGCCATGTGGGGCATTGCGGCCTGGCTGTTCTGGGGCCTGGGCACGCCGTATCACAACCTGGCCATCGTGCTGATCGTGTTCAGCTACAGCGTGGCCTCGGTGCCTTTGTTGGCCACGCAGCAGCGCTTGTTCATGGTCTTCAGCGTGGTCGTGCTGGGCCCGGTCATTGCCCGCATCGCCAGTGACACCAGCCAGGTCTGGCACTGGCAGATGGCCGGCATCGTGACCCTGCAATTTGCCATCGTGTTGTTGATGGGGCGCATGCAGCGCAGCGCGCTCGACCAGGTGATCCACCTCAAGGCGCATGCCGACGGCCTGGCCGGGCAACTGCGCGTGGAAGCCGCCGCGGCTGAAAGCGCGCGCCGCAGCGCCGAGGCGGCCAACCGCGCCAAGACCCAGTTTTTTGCCGCCGCCAGCCACGACCTGCGCCAGCCGCTGCATGCCATGGGCCTGTTCGCCGAGGCCTTGCGCCAGCGTGCGCACGACCCCGAGGTGGCCTCGCTGGTGAACAGCATCAACGAGTCGGTCGATGCGCTCGAAGGCCTGTTCGGCGAGCTGCTCGACATCACCCGCATCGACACCGGCGGTGTTGAAGTCCACCCCGCGCCGGTGCGCATGAACGAGCTGTTTGCGCGCTTGCGCCTGCACTTCGAGCCGGTGGCGTTTGAAAAGGGCCTGGGCGTGAGTTTTCGCGGCGCGCATTTCGTGGCGCAGGCCGACCCGGTGATCCTGGAACGCATGCTGCGCAACCTGCTCAGTAATGCCATTCGTTACACCGAAGACGGCGGCGTGCTGGTGAGTTGCCGCGCGCGCGCCGGCAAGCTGTTGCTGCAGGTGTGGGACAGCGGCATCGGCATTTCGCCGGCCGTGTTGCCGCGCATCTTCGACGAGTTCTACCAGGTCAACAGCCAGCGCCCCCTGGAAGCGCACCACCGCAAGGGCCTGGGGCTGGGCCTGGCCATCGTGGCGCGTTTGGGTGGTCTGATCAACGCCGAGGTGGCGGTGCGCTCGCGCGTCGGGCGCGGCACCGTCTTTTCATTCGAGTTGCCCGTGGGCCAGGCGCCGCGGCGGCCGGATGCGCTGGCACCCAGCCCGAAGCCGACCTTGGGCTTGACCTTGCAAGGCCGCCAGTTCGTGCTCGTGGAAGACGAGCCCAGTGTGCGCGAAGGCCTGCTGGTGCTCTTGCAGGCCTGGGGCGCGCAGGTGCAGGCGTTTGATGCAGTGGAAACGGTGCTGGCCTGGCTGGCCGGTGACCCCGGCGCGGCGCCCGATTTGCTGATCGTCGACTACCGCTTGCCGCAGGGCCGCACCGGGCTGGAGGCGCTGGCGGCCTTGCGCGCGCACTGGCCAGCGGCGCGCCTGCCGGCCATCGTGGTCACCGGCAGCACCATCGGCGGGCATGAGAACGAAGCCACCGAGCATGATTTCCACCTGCTCATCAAGCCCGTGCTGCCGAGCAAGCTGCGCGCCATGATCGGTTTCAAGTTGGGGGCGCGGGCGGGTCGCTGAGTTCAGTGCAGCAAGGCGCGCGGCAGCGGCATTCGAGCAAGCCAAGGGCGTCGGGTGGCCGGCTTCGCTCCTGTCACCCGCCGGCTTCCCTTCGGGGCGCCGGCTCCTTCTTTACCTCGCTACGCCGGCCACCCAACACCCT
>JAYUQE010000461.1:0-7959 GCA_043756905.1 Burkholderiales bacterium
CGCGATCGCGCTCGCGGTGGATGAGCAGCGCGACAACGTTTCACCCGACCCCGAATCGGGCGAGATCATGTCGCCGCTGGCGGCTTTTCTCACCCACGCTGCGCTGGAAGCCGGCGACAACCAGGCCCAGGCCGGGCAAGACGCGGTGCAACTGATGACGGTGCACGCGGCCAAGGGCCTGGAGTTCGACGCCGTGTTCATCACCGGCGTGGAAGAGCATTTGTTCCCGCATGAAAACTCCCTGGCCAGCGTGGAAGGGCTGGAAGAAGAGCGCCGCCTGATGTACGTGGCCATCACCCGCGCGCGCCAGCGCCTGTACCTCAGCTTCAGCCAGACGCGCATGCTGCACGGCCAGACGCGCTACAACGTGAAGAGCCGCTTTTTGGACGAGTTGCCTGAAGAAAGCTTGAAGTGGCTCACCCCCAGGCATTCCGCCTTCGGCTCCGGCCACGCACGCGCCTACAGCGACGCCTGGTCGCGCGGCACCGGCCTGGGCTCGATCATCGGTGCCGGCAACGTGCCGGCGCGTGGGCCTGCACCCCCGCCACCCCCGCCGCCGTTCGAACCACGCGAGGCGCCCGGCGCCCTGCGCACCGGCCAGAGCGTGTTTCACAACAAGTTCGGCGAAGGCGTGGTGCTCACGCTCGAAGGCCGCGGGCCAGACAAACGTGCGCAGATCAACTTCGGCCGCCACGGCCTGAAATGGCTGGACCTGGGCATTGCCAAGCTCACGCCGATCAATTGAGGCCTGTGCATTGAAGCCTAAGAATTGACGGCCGGGTCGGGCTCAACGCCAAAGCTGTCTCTGAACACAAACCACAGCGAGGTGTAGAACGCGGCCGAAAACACCAGGCCCGCCGGCACCGCCAGAATGCCCGCGAGTTGCGGCACGTCAAGCGCGGTGAGCAGCGTGCCCAGCACCACGCTGCTGAGCAAGATGGTGCCCATGAAGGCCAGTGAATACAGCGCGAACGCGCCACGGCAGCGCCACAGCGCAAGGGTGCTCGAGAACAGCGACTGCGCCACGCCCTGCCCGCCCCAGAACACCAGTGACGGCGCGTGCCAGAAGGGCACCGACAACAGCGCGATCAGCACCAGCCGCGCGGCAATGCCGTTGGCCAGGCTCGGGTCGGCCAACAACTCGCCCACCTGCGTGCGCGCCGACTCGCCCTTGGCCATCAGCACTTGCAGCTTGTTGAAGGCGCCGCCGTCGATGGCGTCGCCCAGCAGCATGATCAGCAGCATGAGCAGGGCGTACAGGCCGCACAGCTGCAGGATGGACTTGCGCCGCTGCGGCGGCCCGCGCAGCGGCTCGAATAAAAGCCCCACCTGCACCGTGCCGCCCTTGAGCACCGCCTGGGTGGCGAGCATGTAGGCCAGGCTGAGCACGGGCAGGGCCATCAGCACCAGCACGCCGCCCAGGTAGGGCACCACCGATGCCAGCAACGCGACGACCAGGAACGCGGCAAACATGCCGCTGAAGGCGAATGGACTCCTGGCGAACGCCTGGAAGCCCTGCGCCGCCCAGCGCAGGCCCTGCGCGGCGGGAACGGGTCGAAGACTCAATGCCATTTACTTAACGCCATTTTTTCATTCCACGCCATTCGGCTGAACTCAAAGGTTAGGATGCCAGGGTTGTTCGATGCGATGGCGCAGCACCCGCTCGAAATGGGCCGGATCCTTGGGTTGAAGCAAGGCGGCGCCGCGCGGCAGGTGCGTGTCCCACAGCCTTGACAACCAAAACCGCAGCGCCGCCGCGCGCAGCAGCGCCGGCATGAGCCGCACTTCGGCCGCAGCCAATGGGCGCACGCCATGGTAGGCGGCCACCAGGGCCTGTGCGCGCTCGTCCACCTGGTGGCCGCTGGCCGGGTCCACGCACCAGTCGTTCAGGCACACGGCAACATCGAACAAAAGCGCATCGACGCCGGCAAAGAAAAAATCAAACATGCCGCTCAAGCCGTCACCCTCGAACATGACGTTGTCGCGGAACAGGTCGGCATGGATGATGCCTTGCGGCAAGCCGGCTGCCGCGGGTGTGGTGGCGAGTTGGTTCTGGAAAGCCAGCTCACCTTGCAGCAGGGCCGCGTGCCCTACGTTCAGATGCGGCAGCACCACCGGCGCGGTCTCGTTGCACCAGGCCAGGCCGCGCAGGTGCGGCTGGCGCAGCGCAAAACCTTGCGCGGCCAGGTGCAGGCGCGCCAATTCATGGCCCAGTTGTTCGCAATGCCGCGCGCTCGGGGCTTCCTGGTGCGCGCCGTGCAGCCGCGTCACCAGGGCAGCGGGCTTGGCGCAAACCTGGTGCAGCAACGCGCCGCTGGCATCCGCCCGCGGCTCGGGCACGCAGATGCCGCGGCGCGCCAGGTGCTGTATCAGCCCCAGATAGAAAGGCAGTTGGGCGGGCAGCAAGCGCTCGAACAGGGTCAGCACCCATTCGCTGCTGGCCGTGCTGACGAAGTAGTTGGTGTTTTCGATGCCGGCTTCGATGCCGCGCAGGCCTTGCAAGGGCGGCAAACCCAGGCGCTGCAGCAGCGCCGCGGCGTCGTCGAAACCGACTTCGGTGTAGACCGCCATGGCTCAACGATTGCGCTGCTGCATGGGCCGGGATTCTACGCAGCGACCCCGCGCCGCCCGCAGGCAAAGCGCCCGCATCGCCCCTGCACAATGGCGCCATGAGCGACAAGATCATGCTGCTGGTGGATGGCTCCAGCTATCTCTACCGCGCCTACCACGCCATGCCCGATTTGCGCGGGCCGGGCGATGTGCCCACCGGCGCCATACACGGCCTGGTGGCGATGCTGAAGAAGCTGCCCGAACAAGTGGGTGCCGAGCATGCGGCGTGCGTGTTCGATTCCTCCGGGCCGACCTTCCGCGACGGCTGGTACGACCAATACAAGGCCAACCGCGCCAGCATGCCCGATGCGCTGCGCGCGCAGATCGAGCCGATCCATGAAGTGGTGCGGCTGCTCGGCTGGCCGGTGCTCAGCGTGCCCGGCATCGAGGCCGATGACGCCATCGGCACCCTGGCCGTGGCAGCCGCACGCAGCGGCCACAAGGTGATCATCTCCACCGGCGACAAAGACCTGGCCCAGCTGGTGAATCAAGATGTCAGCCTGATCAACACCATGAGCGGCGAGAAGCTCGATGTGGCCGGTGTGCAGGCCAAGTTCGGCGTGCCGCCGGATCGCATCGTCGACTATTTGAGCCTGGTGGGCGACACGGTGGACAACGTGCCGGGCGTGGACAAGGTTGGGCCCAAGACCGCAGTGAAGTGGCTCCTGGAACATGGCTCGTTGGATGGGGTGATAAAGGCAGCGTCCGGCATGGGCGGCGCGGTGGGCGAAAACCTGCGCCGCGCGCTCGATTGGTTGCCGCAAGCCCGCCGCCTGGTGACGGTGGTGACCGACTGCGACCTCACCGGCCACGTGCCGGGCTGGCCCGTGCTGGACGCGCTGGCGCTGCGCGCGGTGGACAAGCCGGCGCTGCTGGACTTTTTCATTCGCTATGGCTTCAAGGCCTGGCGCCGCGAGCTGGAGGAGTCTTCGGCCGCGCCGGCTGGCGGCGCTGCGCCGGCGCCGCAGCCCCAAGCCGCTGTGCGCGGCAACGCGCCACCGCTGGAGCGCCGCTACGAAACCATCCTGGATTGGGCGGGTTTCGAGCGCTGGCTCAACTTGATCGTTGCAGCCGAACTCACCGCGCTCGACACCGAAACCGATTCGCTCGACCCGATGCGTGCGCGCATCGTCGGCCTGAGCTTCGCCACCGAGCCTGGCGTGGCCGCGTATGTGCCGTTGCGTCACACCTACCCCGGTGCGCCCGACCAGTTGCCGCTGGCTGACGTGCTGGCCCGCCTGCGCCCGTGGCTGGAAGACGAAGCCGCGGCCAAGCTGGGTCAGAACATCAAGTACGACCTACAAGTCTTTGCCAACCACGCCGTCGCGGTGCGCGGCTACAAGCACGACACCTTGCTGCAAAGCTATGTGCTCGAAGCGCACAAGCCGCACAGCCTGGAAAGCCTGGCCGAGCGCCACTTGCAGCGCAAAGGGCTGAGCTATGAGGATGTGTGCGGCAAGGGCGTGAACCAGATCCCGTTTGGTCAGGTTGACGTGGACACCGCGGCCAAGTATTCAGGCGAAGACAGCGAAATGGCGCTGCACGTGCACCGCACGCTGTGGCCGCAGATCAGCGCCGATGCCAAGCTCGATTTTGTCTACGAACACATCGAGCTGCCCACGGTGGCGGTGTTGCAGCGCATTGAACGCAACGGCGTGTTGATCGACAGTGCGCTGCTGGCCCAGCAAAGCAAAGACCTGGGCGAGCGCATGATGGCTCTGGAGCGCGAGGCGCATGAACTTGCCGGCCAGCCTTTCAACCTGGGCTCGCCCAAGCAGATCGGCGAAATTCTGTTCGGCAAGCTCGGCCTGGCCGTGGTGAAGAAAACCGCCAGCGGCGCACCCAGCACAGATGAAGAAGTGCTGGAAAAACTCGCCGCCGACCACCCGCTGCCGGCGCGCATGCTCGAACACCGCAGCCTGGCCAAGTTGAAGGGCACCTACACCGACAAATTGCCCCTGATGGTGAACCCCGCCACCGGCCGCGTGCACACCCACTACGCGCAGGCCGTGGCCATCACCGGGCGGCTGGCCAGCAACGACCCCAACCTGCAAAACATCCCTATCCGCACGCCCGAGGGCCGGCGCGTGCGCGAGGCCTTCATCGCGCCGCCGGGGCATGTGATCGTCAGTGCGGACTACTCTCAGATCGAGCTGCGATTGATGGCCCACATCAGTGGCGATGCCGGCCTGACCCGCGCCTTTGCCGAAGGGCTGGATGTGCACAAGGCCACGGCCAGCGAAGTCTTCAACGTGCCGCTTAACGAAGTCAGCTCAGAGCAGCGGCGCGCGGCCAAGACCATCAACTTCGGCCTCATCTACGGCATGGGCGTGTTCGGCCTGGCGTCGGCTTTGGGCATCGAGCAAAAGGCGGCGCGCGACTACATCGACCGCTACTTCCAGCGCTTTGCCGGCGTGAAGCGCTACATGGACGAAACCAAGGTCAGTGCGCGCGAAAAAGGTTACGTGGAAACTGTATTCGGCCGCCGCCTGTGGCTGCCGGAAATCATGGGCGGCAACGGCCCACGTCGCGCCGGCGCCGAGCGCCAGGCGATTAACGCGCCGATGCAGGGCACGGCGGCCGATCTCATCAAGCTGGCCATGATCGCGGTGCAGGCGGCGCTGGATCGTGAACAGCGCGCCAGCCGCATGATCATGCAGGTGCATGACGAACTGGTGCTCGAAGTGCCTGACGCGGAAGTGGCCTGGGCACGGCATGAAATTCCGCGTTTGATGGCCGGTGCGGCGCACTTGAGCGTGCCGCTGCTGGCCGAAGTGGGCGTCGGGCCGAACTGGGAGCAGGCGCACTGAGCGTGCCGCACTGTCATCAAACCGTCACCGAGCCCGCGTAAATTTCAGGCATGCCTGCAAGAGCCAGCACGGCAGCGCCGCTGCTGCTGATCAACCGCGAGAGCGCGATCCTCGCCTTCAACCGCCGCGTGCTGGCGCAGGCGCAGCGCGGCGATGTGCCGCTGCTGGAGCAGTTGCGATACATCACCATCGTTTCATCCAATCTCGACGAGTTCTTCGAGGTGCGCCTGGCCGACCATGTGAACGCCGTGCGTTCGGCGCAACTGGCTAGCGCCTGGGCGCAGCTCAAGACGCTGGCCACGGCGGCGCATGAGCTGATCGACGACCAGTACACGCTGCTCAACGACACCGTGATGCCGGCACTCGCGCGCGCGGGCATCGTCATCGTCAACCATGCCATGCGCAGCATGCCGCAGCGCGAATGGGTGGCCAACTACTTCAAGACCCAGGTGCGCCCGCTGCTGGTGCCGGTTGCGCTGGATCCGGCGCACCCGTTCCCGCAGGTTGCCAACAAGTCGCTGAACTTCGTGGTGCGCCTGGGCGGGCGCGATGCCTTTGGGCGCGAGAACGCGATCGCCATCGTGAAGGTGCCGCGCGCACTGCCGCGGGTGATGCGCCTGCCCGATGAGCTGGTGCCCCGGCAGCAAAGTTTCGTGTTGCTGACCAGCGTGATCCGTGCTCACCTGGGCGAGTTGTTCCCGGGCCGCGTGGTGGAGTCGTTTTCACAGTTCCGCGTGACGCGCGACTCCGACCTGGACGTGGACGAAGACGATGCCACCAACTTGCGCCAGGCCTTGCGCAGCGGCTTGGCCACGCGCCACTTCGGCCAGGCGGTGCGGCTGGAAGTGGTGAACACCTGCCCGCCGGACCTGTGGCTGTTCCTGCTCAAGCAGTTTGATCTGCCCGAGGCGGCGCTGTACCGTGTGAATGGCCCGGTGAACCTGGTGCGCCTGACCCAGCTCATCGACATGGCCGATGGCGACGACCTGCGCTTCGCGCCGTACAAGCCGGCCTGGCCTGGCGCCCTCGCGGCCACGCAGCCCATCCTGCCGCAGTTGCGCCATGGCGACGTGGTGCTGCACCACCCGTTCGAGAGCTTCGAGCCGGTGCTGCAGTTCCTGCGCGAGGCCGTGCACGACCCGGCGGTGCTGGCGATCAAGCAAACCATCTATCGCACCGGCGCCGAGTCGGAGTTGATGGCGTTGTTGATCGAAGCCGCGCGCCGCGGCAAGGACGTGATGTGCGTGGTGGAGCTGAAGGCGCGCTTCGATGAAGAGGCCAACATCAATTGGGCCGAAAGGCTTGAGGCCGTGGGTGTGCCGGTGGTGTACGGCATCGTGGGCCTGAAGACGCACGCCAAGCTGCTGCTGGTGACGCGGCGCGAGGGCCGGCAGCTGCGCCGCTATGTGCACTTGTCCACCGGCAACTACAACCCGAAGACCGCCCGCCTGTATACGGACGTGGCTACCTTCAGTGCCGACCCAGGCCTGGCCGCCGACGCTGATGACTTGTTCCAGCAGTTGGCCAGCCAGGTGGCACTGCGTTCGCCCAAGCACTTGGTGAGTGCGCCCTTCAGTCTGCAAAAGCGCATGTTGAAGCACCTGGCCCAGGTGCGCGATGCCGCTGCGCTTGGGCGGCCCGCGCGAGTGGTCGCCAAGTTCAATGCGCTGACAGACCCCGTTCTCATTCATGCCCTGGTGGCGGCAGCCCAGGCCGGCGCCAACATCGACCTCATCGTGCGCGGCGCCTGCATGTTGCCGCCCGGCGTGCCGGGCCAGACCGAACGTATTCGCGTGCGTTCGGTGGTGGGTCGCTTCCTGGAGCATTCTCGGCTGGTGTACTTTCGCTGGGGCGCCGATGACGATGACGAGGCGCTGTACTTGAGCAGTGCCGACTGGATGAGCCGCAACATGCTCGGGCGCATCGAAGTGGCCTGGCCGGTGAAGGACGCCGCGTTGCGCCAGCGCCTGGTGGATGAATGCCTGGTGCCCTACTTGCATGACACGCTGGATGCCTGGCACATGCAGCCCGATGGGCAGTATGTTCGCGTGGCCGAGCAGGGCGTGAGCGCCCAGCAGGCGTTGATGCAGCACTTCAGCCGGGCAGGGTAATGTCGTGGACCTGATCCTGTGGCGCCATGCCGACGCCGGTGCGCCGGTGCTCGGTGATGCCGAAGCAGACTTCGCCCGGCCGCTCAGCACCAAGGGCGAGCGGCAGGCGCGCCGCATGGCAGATTGGCTCAACGCCGTCTTGCCCAGTAGCACCCGCGTGCTGGTCAGCCCGGCACTGCGTGCGCAGCAGACCGCGAAGGCCCTGGATCGCAAGTTCCAGACGCGTGAGCTGCTCGGCCCCGGGGGCTCGGCCACCGCGCTGCTGACACTGGCGCGCTGGCCCGAGCGACGCGAAGCCGTGCTGGTGGTGGGCCACCAACCCGCCTTGGGCCAGACGGCGGCATGGCTAATGGCCGGCGCGGTTGCGGGCAATCACACCGAAGAAGAACTGCCCGCTGCAGCAGGCAGCCCCTGGACCATCCGCAAGG
>JAYUQE010000462.1:0-7958 GCA_043756905.1 Burkholderiales bacterium
GGCTCGCCGTGGTCTGCGCCGGGTGTCGCATCGTCGAGCACCTGGGCCTCGATCTGCATGCTGCCCAGGGCCAGGCCGCGCAGCGCCGAGATTTCGCTCAACCGGGCTGCAAACTGCGCCAGTTCGGCACTGGCCAGGGCGCCACCGGCGATGCGCAGCCCCTGCCTGCCGCTGAGTTCGATTTCGGTCAGCCACAGCGAAGCGGGCAGCACCGCGACCACCTGGCCCAGCAACTGCGAGCTGCCGCTGGGCAGGTCGGTGGCGCGGGCCAGGCCGTCGCGCAAGGCTTCGTCGCGCTCGATGCGGCGCAGCCGCGCTTCGATTACCGGGTCGGGCGCGGCTTCGACGGCGTCGCCCGCCACCAGGTCGGCATTCGGCCGCGCCAACGCCACGGCGAGCTGCTGGCGTTCGTAGGCCACGTGTGCCGCAGTGGCCAGCGCGCTGGCCAGCACCACGCCCAGCAACACCGGCAGCGGCGGGCGCGCCGGCACGGGCACCATCGAAGCATCGATCAGGTTGAGCTGGTACTTCATGGCGCAGCCGCGGCGGCGTGTTCACGCAGTGCCACGCCCAGGGCCAGGGTGTGGTCGAGGCCTTGGTCCAGGTCATGCGGCACGCAGCCGGTGTCGAAATCCACCCACTCGGCCAGGTGGAAGGGCTGCACGTCGACGCTGACCTGCACCGCCAGGCTGGGGCACAGGGCGCTGGGTTCGTACAGCGACGACACCCACAGTTGCGTCAGGTGCGCGTCCGAAAACTGGCGGCCAAAGGCGTCGATCGTGCGCTGCACTTCAAGCGCCAGGCGTTCGATCTGCCCTTCGCGCGGAAACACTTCCAGCGCGCGCAACTGGCGCGCACCCAGGCCCAAGCGGCGCGTCATGCACAGTTCCTGCTGCCACAGCAGCAGCAAGTGCGACTCCTCCACGCCGACGTGCAAGAAGGCGCAAGCCTGCGCGCCGCAGGCCAGCACGGCCACGTTGCGCAGCGCCATCTCGGGCACGTCCAGCACCGCCAGGTTCAGCTTCGCAGCGCGCCAGTTCGCCAGCGCCGCCTGCACCACGGCGCGGCGCGAAATCACCGCCAGCAGCTTGGCCGTCTTGGCATGCGCCTGGCCCGGCAGGGGCGCGCAATCGATGGCCGCTTCATCGAGCGGGAAGTCGATCAGGTCCTTGATCATCCAGCGCGCCGCCTCGCGGGTTTCGGCCGGCTCGACGGCTGGGCAGTCGATCTGCGCGATCTGGTAGTCGCTGGCGGCGAGCAACTGCACCAGGCCGTCGCGCTTGCCGCCCACGGCCTTCAGCCAAGGCGCCAGCGCGGCCACGCCGCCCGCCGCGGCCACACGCTGGCAGGCCGGCACACGCGGCTTGCGGCCGGCGCCGCCGGGCAGCGCGCGCACAGCAACCCATTGGCTGCCCTGCGCCTGCACGCCCACCCACGCCGGCGGCGCCGCGGGGCGGCTGGGCGGTGAGAACCAGGAAGGCAGGCGCATGCAGGCGGCTCGCAAGCGAGTGAAGGCTGCACGAGTCTAGGAACTGCCCCTGTTTGCCAAGGGCCGAGTTGGGGCGCGAAGCCGGGCCTGTTTCAGGCTGGCAGATGACGGCGGCCGGCAGGCCGGTGGACGGCCGGCGAGCGCTGCCTTCAGCTCATGAATCGAACTTGATGCGCTGCGCCATGAGCTTGGTGCGGTCGGGCGACAACACGCCGCGCACCTCGACCCGGCGGCTGGGTGCGAGATCGGCCGCCGTGCCGTTGTCGAAGCGGAGCGCCGGGTCGCTGTAGTCCACCGTGTTGCCGCGCAAGACAAAGGTCTTCTGCGCCGCGTTCAGGCTGGTGATGATGCCTTGCAGCTCGAAGGCGGTGCCGCGCACCTCGGCATCGCTCTTGATCTTCACTTCACTGGCCACCAGCACGCCGGCGCGCAGGGCACCCTTGACGTCGACCCGCACGCCGCGCGCCAGGCCGGCGCTGCCGTTGGGGAACACTGCCGCCGCGGCGTTGACCGCGATGCCGTTGACGCTGAAGCGGGTGGCCGCAGTGAAGCTGTCGATCAGCCCTTCCACTTCGGCACGGTTGCGCTCGCTGGGCAAGGCGGCCTGCGCGCCGAAGGAATTGGCCTGCCAGCGGCCGCTGCCGTCCACGCTGGTGAGCAGGCGCAGGCGCACGATGCTGCCATTGCCCAAGCCCGCCAGGCCGGCCGGCGCGTTGGCCGCCAGCGCATAGCTGACCGGTGTGCTGCCGATGCTGAAGGTCTTGGCCGCGCCGTCGAACAGCCGCACCATGCCACGCAGGCGGTATTCGCCCACCGTGCCGGCGGGCTCGATGCGCGTGGCATGGATGCTCAGGCGCTGGGTGTCGTTCCGGCCGTGCACTTCCAGCACCTGGCCCACGCGCAGGCCGGCCAGGCCGGTGGCGATGCGGTCGTCGAACACCGTGTCGCCGCCGATGTCGATGGTTTGGCCCAGCACGGTGAGGCGGCCGTTGACGCTGTCGATGGCGCTCAACGGCCCGACCAGCAGGCTGCCGAAACGGATCAGGCTGGCAGTGGCGGTGCTGAGGGTCGCACCGGCCACGATGGCGCTGCTGTCCACATCCACCACCATGCCCAGGCGCAAGTCGCCCGCTGCGCGCAAGCTGCCGTCGGCGTCTTCCACGCGCGCGGCCGAGTCATCGAAGTGCACGCCGCGCACAACCACCGAGCCAAAGCCCGAGATCGGCCCGCTGCTGAAGGTGTCGGGCACCGCGCCGGTGCCACCGATGCCCACGCCGCCACCGCCGCCACAAGCGGCGAGCAAGCCGATCGTGGTTAAGGCGGCCAGGGCGGCCAGGGCGGCGCGCAGGCGTGGGCGCTGGTTCGAGCTGCAAGCGTTGATGCGTTTCATGTCGAGGCCTTATCGGGGGCAACCGAACCGGGCGCTGCCGGCTCGTCATAACTGAACATGCCGATGCGCAGGCGCTGCGTGGCCGGCGTGGTGGCTTGGGCGTCGGCCTCGATGCGGGCTTCAAGCACCGGCACCAGGGCTTCAACCAATTTCTGCCAATGGGCGCGCACGGTGGCGCGGATGTCTTCGGCCGAAGCCGCACTCAGGCCATCGGCAAAGATGGCACGTTCCACATGCAGGCCGCCGCCCGTGCGCACATTGGCCACGGCGGCGGCGAGGTGGTCGCCCACGTTGTCGCCCAGGAAGGCCAGCAGGCGCAGCGCGTCGCCCTTGGGCGCAAAGGCGTCGGGCACCAGGGCCACGGTGTCCCTGGCAGCGTCGAGCCGAGCCAGGCCCAGGCGCAGCAGTTCGTCGAGCAGGCTGCGCGGGTGCACGTCGCGCGTCACACCCTGGGCCAGGGTTTCGAAACTGGGTGCCGGCCCATGGCGCGGCAGCACGCGCGGCTTGCCGCGCTTGTGCAGGTACAACGAATCGGTAAGCCAGTGCGCAAACACCTCGGCCGCTGGCGAACGCCGCGGCTTGGCCGGGCCGTCGGGTTGGTTAACCAAACGAGTCACTATGCGCCGGTTCAACCCGGTGGCGGTGCTGATGCGGCTGACCATGCGGTGCGGCAAGGCATCGGTGTGCACCTCGCGCGCGGCCTGCACGAAGGCCAGCTGCAGCACATCTTCCACCTGGGCACAGGGCATGCCCTTGGCCACCGCCAGGCGCGCCAGCGGCACCAACACCTGCTCCAGCGCCGTGCGCAGCGCTTGCGCCTCGCTCGGGGCGTTGGGGGCGGCGGGGGTGGGCATGGCAGGGGGCGTGACAGTGTGCGTGACTGGTGTGCGTGACTGGTGTGCGTGACAGATGTGCGTGACGCGATGATCGTAGAACGACCCAGCCCGGCCGGCGCCATGACGGGCCGGCCGGGCTGGGCGATCAAGCCGCTGGCGTCATTCGAACTTGATGCGCGTGGCCACCAGCGTGCTGCTGCCGGCACCCGGAACGCCCTTGACTTCGACCTGCGCGCCGACCACCAGGCCGGCCGCCGTGCCGCGCTCGAAGGCCACCGCGCCAGCGTGGCTGACGGTGATGCCACGCAGCACGAAGGTCTTGTTCACGGCGTCGGCGCTGGTGATGGCGCCGTGCAATTCAATGCGGTGGCGCTCGCCGGCATGGCGGTCATCGAGTTCCACCTTGCTGGCCACCAGCACGCCGTTGCTCAAGGCGCCTTCCACTTCGACGCGCGCACCCAGCACCAGGCCGGCCGTGCCGTCGGGGAAGCTGGCGCCGCTGGCGTTGACCGGCGTGTCGTTGACGCTGAACAGGGTGCTGCTGGTGAAGGCGGTGACGCTGCCGCGCAGGTGGGCCTCGGCGCGGTCATCGAGCTTTGGCGCTGCGGTGCGCAGCGCGGTGGCGACCCATTGCCCAGCCACCGGCGCGGTTTGCAGCAGCACGCGAACGCGCTGCCCGTCGGCCAGGGCGGGCAGCCCGGCAGGCATGCCAGCACTGGCGTAGTTGACCACCGCCGCACCGATGTTGAAGGTCTTGGCCGTGGCGTCGAGGTTGGCGATGCTGCCGCGCAGGCGGTAGGCCGGCACACCCGTCTTGACCTCCAGGCGCGTGGCCTGCACGACCTTGGCGCTGGCGTCCCACTGGCCATGCACATCAAGCACCGTGCCCACGGCCAGCATGGCCAGGCCGCCCGACAGGCCATCGCCAAACACCGTGGTCGCACTGACGACCACCGCCTGGCCCAACACGGTGAGCGTGCCCGCCGCGGCGTTGACGGCCTGTACCGGCCCGACCACCGAGCTGCCCATGCGGATGTGGCTGGCGCGGCCGCTGGCGTTGCTGCGGTCGACGCGGGCGCTGTCGACTTCAACCATCATGCCCAACCGCAGTTCGCTGCGCGAGCGGCTGACGCTGTCCTCATCGCTGACAGCCGCACTGCTGTCGTCGAAGCGCACGCCGTTGACGATGATCGAGCCGAGACCGGAAATCGGCCCGGCGTTGTAGGCGGCGGGCTGTTCGGTGGGCGCGGCAGCGCTGCCGGGCACATCACCGCCGCCACCGCAAGCGGCCAGCAGCAGGGCGGCGGCCAGGCCGGCAGCGAAGGTAGCCAGCGAACGCGCGGTGGCCGAGGTTGGGCGGATGGAAACTGACATGGACTCTCCTGCAATTGAACGGAACGGATCCGGGCCCGAAGTGGCATCGGAGGGCCGCAGTATAAATGTGCTTTGCGCACATTTGCAATCCAAGCCGGTCAATTTCGTGTGAAGCTTGGTAACGATGCACGGCCTCGCATCTGATCATCCATACAGCTATGCTCGCCGATCATGCCGCCGCGCCGCTGGATCGCCCACCTCGACATGGATGCCTTCTATGCCTCGGTGGAATTGCTGCGCTACCCGGAGCTGCGCGGCCAGGCGGTGGTGATCGGCGGCGGCCGGCGCCACCAGCCGGTGTTGCAGCCTGACGGCACGCGGCGCTTTGCCACGCTGCGCAGCTACACCGGCCGCGGCGTGAGCACCACCGCCACCTACGCTGCGCGCGACCTGGGCGTGTTCTCGGGCATGGGCTTGATGAAGGCCGCCCTGCGCGCGCCCGACGCCGTGCTGCTGCCGGTGGACTTCGAGCAGTACCGGCTGTATTCACGCCGCTTCAAGGCCGCGGTGGCCGAAGTGACGCCGCAGATCGAAGACCGCGGCATCGACGAGATCTACATCGACCTGACTGATGTGCCCGGCGTGCACGAGCCGCTCGGCCACGACCCGCTGGGCGGCGTGCGCGCGGTGGCGCAAGAGATCCGCAACAGCGTCTTTCGCGCCACGGGGCTCACATGCTCGATCGGCGTGACGCCGAACAAGCTGCTGTCCAAGATCGCCAGCGAACTCGACAAGCCCGATGGCTTGACGATCCTCACCGCCGAAGAGTTGCCCGGCCGCATCTGGCCGCTGCCGGTGCGGCGCATCAACGGCATCGGCCCCAAGGCCAATGCCAAGCTCGCGGCGCTGGGCATTCGCAGCATCGGCGAGCTGGCGGCGCGGCCGCGGCGCGAGCTGGTCGAGCGCTTCGGCCGCAGTCACGGCGCCTGGCTGCATGACGCCGCCAACGGGCGCGATGAGCGCGCCGTGGTCACCCACAGCGAGCCGGTGTCGATGAGCCGCGAAACCACCTTCGAGCGCGACCTGCACGCCGTGCGCGACCGCGCCGAGCTGACGCGCATCTTCACCGAGTTATGTGAACAGTTGGCCAGCGACCTGCTGCGCAAGGGCTACCACGGCCGCACCGTGGGCATCAAGCTGCGCTTTGATGACTTTCGCACCGTCACGCGCGACTTCACGCTGCCCGCCGCCACGGCCGATGCCCGCACCTTGCGCCGCGCCGCTGGAGAATGTTTGAAGCGTGTTGACCTGAGCAAGCGGCTGCGCCTGCTGGGCGTGCGCATGGGCGGCCTGGTGCGCCCGGGGCAGGACGCGCCGGCCAAGGCACGGCGCCAGCCGGTGCGCGAGCCCGCGAGTCAGAGGGAAGAATCGGGGCAGGAGTTGCCCTTTGCCCAAGCGGAGATTGACCCGGGCTGCCTCTGATTTCCAGCAGACTGCCCGCTACTTGCCGGTGACGTTGGCGACGTAGTAGGCCAGCAGATCCAGATCAGCCACCGGCACCTGGCTCAACGCCTCGGTCATCGCGCGCGTGTAGCCGGGCCGGGCGCCCGACTTGAAGCCCTGCAGCGTTGCGCGCACGTAATCTTCTTTCTGACCACCGATGCGCGGCACCTGCTGCCCGCCCTCCAGGTTGTCGCCATGGCAGAGCATGCACTTGTGTTGCTGCGCGAGCGCATTGCCCCGGCTCATGCGCGCCGCATCGGGCGGCGTCGTGGGCGCCGGCGCTGGAACGGGTGGCAGTGTGCCGATGTGGTCGGAGTAGCCGCGCAGGTCGGCATCCGTCATCGCCTTGGCCAGCGCGATCATGGCCTCGTTGTTGCGACGCCCCTCGCGAAACAGGAACAGCTGCGTGATCGTGTACAGAGATGGCTGGCCCGCCAGCACCGGCACGCCAGACATGTCGCTGCGGCCGTTGGCGCCGTGGCAAGCGGCGCAAGCCGTGCGAAACCGCTCGGCGTAGTCGGCGGCGCCGGACGTGCCAGCGGCAGAGGCGGCGCTCCCGCGTGGGGCAGGCTTCTTCGCCTGCCCGTACGCAGGCGAGCCCGCCACCACCGCCACCATCGCGAGCGACACAAGCGCGGCGCGTGCCGCGATGCGTCGCCACACCCTCACGTCACTTCCCGCCGTAGCTGATGCGGTAAATCGCACCGGCGTGGTCGTCGCTGACGAGCAGCGAGCCGTCCTTCATCACGAGAAAGTCCACCGGCCGGCCGAGGTAGGTGTTGTTCTCAACGAAGCCGGTCATGAACGGCTCGATCTTCGCGCCGCCCTTGCCGTCTGGCCACGCGACCATCACGTCAGAGTACTTCTTCGTGCGGTTCCATGGGCCGTGGCGGGCAATGAACATCGCGCCCTGGTACTTCGCCGGGAACATCTTGCCGGTGTAGAACTTCATACCCAGCGCGCCGGCGTGCGGCCCGAGCAGCGCGGCAGGCTTCTGGTAGTCGTCGCAGGACTTGCCCCAACCAAACTCGGGGTCGGGCATGTTGCCTTGATGGCAAAACGGGTAGCCGAAGTGCTGCTTGCCGGGCTGCGACACCATGTTCAGTTCATCGTTCGGAAATTCTTCGCTCAACCAGTCGCGGCCGTTGTCGGTGAACCAGAGGTTGCCGGTCTTCGGGTCGAAGTCGAAACCGACCGTGTTGCGAACGCCCGAGGCGATGGTTTCGACACCCGACCCGTCGAAGTTCATGCGGTAGATCTTCGCGTACTCGCCCGGGTCGCAGATGTTGCACGGCGCACCGATCGGGTAGTAGAGCTTGCCGTTGTGGATGCGCAGGAACTTCCAGCTGTGGTCGCTGCCGCCGGGCAGCTTGTCGGTCAGCACCTTGCCTTCGCCGATGTTGTCGAGCTTGTCCTCGACGTTGTC
>JAYUQE010000463.1:0-2957 GCA_043756905.1 Burkholderiales bacterium
CGCCTGGCGCAGGGCGGCCTCGGGGTGGTTCAGCGGCAGCCGCAGCTCGTTGACGCGCAGCATGGCCGGCCGCTGCTCGGCGCGGGTTCAGCCGCCGCGCTTGGGCCGCTTGCCCGGGTTCTTCTTGCTGCGCGTGTGCGCACCGCGCTCCAGGCTGACCTTCTGGCCGCGCCCGGCGGTGAAGCCGATGCCCTCGGGCGAAACGGGGCGGGGCGTGGCCTTGCGGTCGGCTTCGGTTCTGATCTTGGTGGCCATCGTGGGCTTTCGGTGTGGGCTGAACAAACCCGGGATTAGGCCACAAGTGGTTTGCTGGTCGCGTCAGCCTGCTGCACTTCCTGCGCGGTGATCGCGCGGCGCGCTGCTGGCGTTTGACCGTTGCGAGCGCATGCTCAATCACGAGGTGGGGGCACGCCCGCCTACCGAGTCTTTGCGCGGCTTGTGTCGAAGCGGTGAAAGGGGTACACCCGCCACGTGCGTTGCATGATCGAGTTGCGACCGTTGCGCCGCACAGCCCTGATCGGTTGATCTCGTTGGTCGCTGCGCAAAGGAGCCTGGTCGTGCCCAAGTCCGCCAAGATCACCCCAACCGGCGCGCACGCCGCCACACGCGCCGCAGCCTTGGCCTTGGCTGCGTCGCTGGCGCTGGCGCCGGCACCCAGCGCGGCCATCGCGCCGGCCTTGTTGCTGATGCTCAAGCAGATGGCGCAACAGACGGCCAGCTCGATGATCAAGGACGCGCTGTTGTCGAACTTGCGCGGCATGGGTTGCAAGGGCACCGCCCTGGCCAACGCCTTGACCGCGCTCGATCTTCGCGGTGGTGGAATGCCAAAGTTGCCGGCCGGCATGGCCATGCCGAGCCTGCCCGCGATGCCGGGCATGCCGGCCATGCCCGGCATGCCCGCCATGCCCGCCATGCCGGCCATGACCGGTGCAATGGGCGCCGGGTTAATGCCAGGCGGGTTGCCAGGCGGGTTGCCGGGCGGCATGCCTGGCGGCATGTCGGCCGAGGTGATTGCGCAGATGCAAAGGCTGATGCCGCCCGGCGCCGCCGCGCTGCCCCCGGGTGCGGGCATCAGCCCCGACATGATGGCGCGCGTGCAGCAGGCCATGGGCCAGCCGCTGTCGCCGCCTGAAACGCTGGCCACGGTGGATGAGCTGTTCGAACTGGGCTTCATGCCCAGGGCGATCCAGGCCGAGTTCAAGGAATGCCTGCTGCTCGTGCCCGCTGCCGCGGCGCCGATGGGCATGGCCATGGGCCTGCTCAAGCCGATGATTCCGCAAATGCGCCAGGCCCGCGAGCAGATGCATGCGCTGTCGCCCACCGAGCAGGACGAAGCCGCCGCGGCGCTGGTGCAGGAGATCGGGCCGCTGCCGGCCGGGCAGCGCGCCGAGTTCATCGAACACCTCGGCGCGGGGTTCTTCCCCCCGCGCATGGCCAACGCGATCAAGGCGCAGTTGCTGGCCCGGTAGCGTGCTGGCCCGATAGCGCCGCGCGGGCCGAGCCATGCGGTAACCTGCGCGGCTTCATAAGCGAAAGCCCCACCATGTTCGACACCGCCATCGCCGGCAGCCTGCCCAAACCCGCCTGGCTGGCGGAAACTGAAAAGCTCTGGCCGCAGTGGAAGAGCAGCGGCACTGAGCTGGCCCAGGCCAAGCTCGACGCCACGGCGCTGTGGATCAAGGCCCAGGAAGACGCGGGTTTGAGCGTGATCGGCGACGGTGAACAGTCGCGCCAGCATTTCGTGCACGGTTTCCTGGAGCAGGTGGAAGGCATCGACTTCGAGCACAAGGTGGAAATGGGTATCCGCAACGAGCGCTACAAGGCCATGGTGCCGCAGGTGGTGGCGCCGCTGCGCCTGAAGGGCCGGGCGCATGCGGCCGAAGCGCAGTTCCTGCGGGCGAACACGGCGCGGCGCACCAAGTTCACGTTGCCCGGGCCCATGACCATCGTCGATACGGTGGCCGACCGTTTTTACGGCGACCGCATCAAGCTGGCCAACGCCTTTGCCGAGCTGTTGAACCAGGAAGCGCTGGCCTTGCAGGCCGATGGCGTGGACGTGGTGCAGTTCGACGAGCCGGCCTTCAATGTCTACATGCAAGACGCCGCCACCTGGGGCGTGGCCGCGCTGGAGCGTGCCGCGCAGGGCTTGACCTGCACGACCGCGGTACACATCTGTTATGGCTACGGCATCACCGCCAATAACGACTGGAAGAAAACGCTGGGTCAGGAGTGGCGCCAGTACGAACAGGTCTTTCCGGCGCTGGCCGCCAGCGCCATCAACCAGGTCAGCCTGGAATGCATCCACTCACAAGTGCCGGCCGAGCTGATGGCCTTGCTCAAGGGCAAGGATGTGATGGTGGGCGTGATCGACGTGGCCAGCGACGCCATTGAAACGCCTGAAGAGGTGGCCGACACCATTGGCCGGGCGTTGCAGTTTGTGCCGCGCGACCGGCTGGTGGCCTGCACGAACTGCGGCCTGGCGCCGATGAAGCGCGCCGTGGCTGAAGCGAAGTTGCGTGCCCTGGCGCAAGGGGCGGCACTGGCACGCCAGCGCTACGGTGTTTGAAACATTTCACTGCACAGGACATTGCCTTCATGCTCACCTGCAACAAACTCATCCCCCAGGGCCGCGGCCTGGCTGTGGTGCTGCTCAAGCGCGCGCCGCAGGTCGAACTCGATTGGGACGTGCGCCAGAAAAGCCGCTTCGACGCCACCGATTCCAGCGGCCGCGCGCTGGCCATCTTCCTGCCCCGCGGCACGGTGGCGCGGGGCGGTGACGTGCTGGTGGCCGAAGACGGCAGCTTTGTGCGCGTGCAGGCCGCGCCGCAGCCGGTGCTGGTGGTGCGCCACTGTGCCGAACACGGCACGCCGTTCGACCTGCTGCGCGCCGCCTATCACCTGGGCAACCGGCATGTGCCGCTGGAACTGAAGGCGGATCACCTGAAGCTGGAGCCTGA
>JAYUQE010000464.1:0-7949 GCA_043756905.1 Burkholderiales bacterium
ACTTCGCTGGCGTAATCGGCCAGGCGAGAACGCTCGCCGCGTGCCAGCGTCACATGCCCACCGTGCGGCCAGCCCTTGAAGCGATCCACGGCATACGTCAGGCCACTGGAGCCTTCGGTCAAATAGGGCGTGTCGATCTGTGCCAGGTTGCCCAGGCAGACGATCTTGGTGCCCGGGCCGGCGCGGGTGATCAAGGTCTTCATCTGCTTGGGGCTGAGGTTTTGCGCCTCATCGATGATGACGAACTTGTTCAGGAAGGTGCGCCCGCGCATGAAGTTCAGGCTCTTGATCTTGATCTTGCTGCGCACCAGGTCGTTAGTGGCCGCACGGCCCCATTCGCCGGCGCTGCTGTCGGTGCGGGCCAACACTTCGAGGTTGTCGTCCAACGCGCCCATCCAGGGGCCCATCTTTTCTTCCTCGGTGCCAGGCAGGAAGCCGATGTCTTCGCCCACCGGCACGGTGACGCGGGTGACGATGATTTCGCTGAAGCGCCGGTCATCGAGCACCTGGCTCAAGCCCGCGGCCAGGCTCATCAGCGTCTTGCCCGAGCCGGCGGTGCCGGTTAGCGTGATGAAGTCGCAGTCCGGATCCATCAGCAAATTCAGCGCGAAGTTCTGTTCGCGGTTGCGCGAGGTCACGCCCCAGATCGCGTTCTTGGCGTGGCTGTAGTCGCGCAGGGTGCGCAGCACGGCGTGCTTGCCGGTGATTTCAGCCACCCGCGCATACAGCGGCGCCGCGCCCGGGGTTTCGAGGTAGACGAACTGGTTGACCAACAGCGTGGGCACCAAAGGGCCGGTGATGCGGTAGTAGGTCTGGCCGCCTTGCTGCCAGCTTTCCATGGTCTTGCCGTGGCGATCCCAGAAGTCTGCCGGCAGCGCCAGCACGCCGGTGTAGAGCAGGTCGCCGTCGTCGAGCGTCTTGTCGTTGAAATAGTCTTCGGCGGCCAGGCCCAGGGCGCGGGCCTTGATGCGCATGTTGATGTCTTTGCTGACCAACACCACGTCACGCCCGGCATGCTGTTCGCGCAGGGCCTGCACCACGCCCAGGATTTGGTTATCGGCCTTGCCGATGGGCAGGCCTTCGGGCAGCTTGGCGTCGAGCATCGACGTTTGAAAGAACAGCCGCCCGCCGGCTTCGCGGTGGCCCGTGCGCGCCAGGCTGATGCCGGCGGTGGGTTCACCGATGCCGTCGCTGGCCAGGCCATCGAGCGAGCGGCTGACCTGCCGCGCATTGCGCGCCACCTCGCTCAAACCCTTCTTGTGGTTGTCAAGCTCTTCGAGCGTGATCATGGGCAGGTAGATGTCGTGCTCTTCAAAGCGGAACAGCGACGTCGGGTCGTGCATGAGGACGTTGGTGTCCAGCACGAAGAGCTTGCTCGGGCCACCGCCGCGCCCGCGCTTGAGCACCGGCTTGGGCGCCGGCGCCTTGTACGGCGCGGCCTCGTGGTGGTAGCTGGGCAGGGCCGTTCGCGGCGCTACTGGCGCGGCCGCGGCCACGCTGGGGTCAAACAGATCTAGCGTATCGGGCAGCGCAGGCTCGCTGGCGCGGGCGGCGGCCGAGCGCGTCTTCGGTGGCCGCGGCGCGGCCTGGGCCTCGATGTCGGCGCTGGCGAGTTGATCGGCTTTCTTCGAAGGCGGCTTGGGCAGCGGCATAGGGGGCGGTTCGGAGAATGAAAAACGCCGGCGCTTCAGGCCGGCGGGTGGTCAACGGGTCGGCGTTGTCGAGGCCAGCGTCTGCAACTCAGGCGGCCTTTTTCTTCAGCGCCTTGACCTGCGCCAGCACTTCATCGACATGGCCGGCGACCTTGATGCCACGCCATTCGGCGCGCAGCACGCCCTGGGCATCGATCAGAAAGGTGCTGCGCTCGATGCCCTTGACCTTCTTGCCGTACATGATCTTGTTCTTCACCACGCCGAACATGTGGCACAACTTCTCTTCGGTGTCGGCGATCAGTTGAAACGGCAGATCGAGGCTTTGGCGAAACTTGTCGTGCGACGCCATGTTGTCACGCGACACACCAAACACCACGGCACCGGACTTGACGAATTCCTTGTGCTTGTCGCGGAACTGCATGGCTTCGGTGGTGCAACCGGGGGTGGCGTCTTTGGGGTAAAAGTAGAGTACCACGGCCTGGCCCAGAAACGACGAAGGCGTGAACTTCACGCCTCCGGTCGCCGGGGCTTCAAATTCCGGGAGGGGCTTGTTGACGACTGGGGTCATGGGTCGCGGCTCTCGAAGACAGTTGGCCTGTTGCAGGCCTAACCGGTGATTATAGGTTCAACTGTGTCTCGGCCCGGCCCCGGCGCGTGGCGCGGGCATTCACGCTGCCCGCTCCAGCAGCAATGCCGCCAACACGCGCCGGCCTTCACTGGCCAGCACATTGAAGGTGCGGCAGGCGGCGGCGGTGTCCATGGTTTCGATGCCGATGCGCCGCTCGATGAGACTGCGGTACAGGGTCGGCGCAATGAATTGCAACCGGAGGCCGCTGCCGAAGATCACCAATTCAGGCTGCAAACTCAGTGCGAGCTCGAAGTGCGCTGCCGTCAACTGCGCCACCCGCGCCGGGCCCCAGGGCTGCACCGCACCTTGCCAGGGCACGAGGATGCTCTGGTTGTGGTCGCTGCCGCCCACGCGCACCAGGCCCGGCTCGCAGCGGGTGATGGTGTTCACACCCTCGGCGGTGTCGGGTTGGAACTTCATGCGGCCCCTTTCGGGTGGGGGGCGTTGGCGGCAGCGGTCATGGTTAAATTCTATGTTTGCGGCGTGCACGACACTCACCGCAGCAGCCCAGAGAGCGCCCTCGTGAAGCCGATCCTCAAATCCAGCAAACTCGCCAACGTCTGCTACGACATCCGCGGCCCGGTGCTGGACAAAGCCCGGCAGATGCAGGAAGAGGGCCACAAGATCGTGCAACTGAACATCGGCAACCTGGCCGTGTTTGGGTTTGACCCGCCTGACGAGATCGTGCAGGACATGATCAGAAACCTGCCATCGAGTGCGGGCTATACCGACAGCAAGGGCCTGTTCGCGCCGCGCAAGGCGGTGATGCACTACGCGCAGGAGAAGCACATTGCCGGCGTGGGCATCGATGATGTTTACCTGGGCAACGGCGCGTCAGAGTTGATCGTGATGAGCCTGAACGCCTTGCTCGACGAAGGCGACGAGGTGCTGGTGCCCGCGCCCGACTACCCGTTGTGGACGGCTGCGGTGTCGCTGTCGGGCGGCAAGCCGGTGCATTACCTGTGCGACGAAGCGGCCGACTGGGCCCCGGCGATCGACGACATCAAGGCCAAGATCACCGCGCGCACGCGCGCCATCGTCGTCATCAACCCGAACAACCCCACCGGTGCGTTGTACCCCACTGAACTGTTGCTGCAGATCGTTGAACTGGCGCGGCAACACCAGCTCATCGTGCTGGCCGACGAGATCTACGACAAAACGCTGTACGACGGCCACAGCCACACCAGCATCGCCAGCCTGGCCGACGACGTGCTGTTCGTCAGCTTCAACGGCCTGAGCAAGAACTACCGTGCTTGCGGCTACCGCGCGGGTTGGATGATCGTCTCGGGCGACAAGCGCCATGCGCGCGACTACATCGAAGGCCTGAACATGCTGGCGTCGATGCGCCTGTGCGCCAACACGCCCGGGCAATTGGCGATCCAGACCGCGCTGGGCGGCTACCAGAGCATCAAGGACCTGGTCGCACCCACCGGGCGGTTAGCGCGCCAGCGCGATCTGGCCTACCAGTTGCTCAGCAGCATGCCGGGCGTGAGCGTGGTCAAGCCCAAGGCCGCGCTGTACATGTTCCCGCGGCTTGACGCCAGGATGTACCCGATCACCGACGATCAACAATTCGCCTACGACCTGCTGGCCGAAGAAAAGGTGCTGATCGTGCAGGGCACGGGGTTCAACTGGACGGCGCCCGATCACTTCCGCTTGGTCTTCCTGCCCAACGTTGATGATCTGACTGACGCCATGGGCCGCATCGAACGTTTTCTTTCTCACCTTCGCAAACGCCACGCGCTTTGACCTTGAATATGCAACCACTGCAAGTTGGCCTCCTGGGCATTGGCATCGTCGGCGGCGGCACCTACCGCGTGCTGCAACGCAACCAGGAAGAGATTCGCCGCCGTGCCGGCCGCGGCATCGAGATCGCCATGGTGGCTGACCTCGACACCGAGCGTGCGCGCGCCGCCGTGGGCCCGGGCGTGCAGGTGGTGAGCGATGCGCGGGCCGTGATCAACAACCCGGCCATCGACGTGGTGGTGGAACTGATCGGCGGCACCGGCATCGCCAAGACCTTGGTGCTTGAAGCCATTGCCCAGGGCAAGCATGTCGTCACCGCCAACAAGGCCTTGCTCGCCATTCATGGCAGCGAGATTTTTGCAGCCGCGCGTGAACGCGGTGTGGTGGTGGCCTTCGAGGCCGCGGTGGCCGGGGGCATCCCGATCATCAAGGCGCTGCGCGAGGGCCTCACCGCCAACCATGTTGAATGGGTGGCCGGCATCATCAACGGCACCACCAATTTCATCTTGTCTGAAATGCGCGCCAAGGGGCTGGATTTCGACACCGCGCTCAAGCAAGCGCAGGCCCTGGGCTATGCCGAGGCCGACCCCACGTTCGACATCGAGGGCGTTGACGCCGGCCACAAGGCCACCATCCTGTGCGCCATCGCGTTTGGCGTGCCGGTGCAGTTTGCCAAGGCGCATGTCGAAGGCATCACCAAGCTGCAAGCGGCCGACATCAAATATGCCGAACAACTGGGTTACCGCATCAAATTACTTGGCATCACCAAGCGGCGCGACGACTTGAAGGGCGCGGGCGGTGGCGCCGGCATCGAACTGCGCGTGCACCCCACGTTGATTCCCACGCAGCGCCTGATCGCCAACGTGGAAGGCGCCATGAACGCCGTGGTGGTGCAGGGTGACGCCGTGGGCACCACGCTGTACTACGGCAAGGGCGCCGGCGCCGAGCCCACCGCGTCGGCCGTGATTGCCGACCTGGTAGACCTGGCCCGCCTGCAAGCCGCCGACCCCGGCCACCGCGTGCCGCACCTGGCCTTCCAGCCCGCGGCCATGCTCGATACGCGCATCCTCGGCATCAGCGAAGTCATCACCGCCTTTTACCTGCGCTTGCAGGTGGCTGACGAGGCCGGCGTGCTGGCCAACATCACCCGCATCCTGGCCGACAACGACATTTCGATCGACGCCGTTCTGCAGCGCGAAAGCGCGGAAGGCGAGCGCCAAACCGACTTGATCATCCTCACCCACGACACGGTGGAAGGCCGCATGCGCGCAGCGCTGGCGCAGATGCAAGCCTTGAGCACGGTGCTGGCGCCGATCGTGAGCATTCGCAAAGAGGAACTGAGTTGATTGCGGCGCAGTGAAACAATTGACGCAACCCACTGAAATGCCCTTCGCCATGGCCGCACCTAGCTTGCCTGATCTCTTCAGAGCCCTGGACTTTGAGCGCCCGCTTGATGTGGGCGACGCGAGCGATGAGAAGCTCTATGTAGAAGGTTTGCATCTTTCCGACGGCTACAACCCGCTGGACGATTTGCAGCTCACCATAGAAAGTTCCGCTCAGCCTGGCACATGGTTGTTCACCGGGCATCGAGGGGTGGGCAAGTCCACTGAGTTGCGCCGCATGGCGGTGAACCTGCGAACAAAGAGCTTCTTTGTCGTCGTGGCAGACATGGGCGAATACCTGAACCTGGCCGAACCCATCAGCACCGAGTTGCTCTTGCTCACGGCGCTTGCAGCAATGGCCGACGGCGTCGATCTCACCCTGGGCGGCAACCGTGCCAATGCAGGCCATGGGCAGCGGCTTTGGGAATGGCTGCGCCAAACGGAGGTGAGCCTTGAAAAAATTGAGTTCAAGGCCGGTGGCTTGGGCCTGAGCGCCAAGCTCAAGGACGACCCCAATTTTCGCCAGCAGGTACATGCCGCCTTGCAGGGTTCGCCTGGCACCTGGTTCATGCAGGTGAAGGACTTTGCTCGCCAGTTGGTGGCTGATGTACGCACGGCTCGCGGCGCCGCCACGCAGGTGGTTTTGATCCTCGATTCGCTTGAGCGCTTGCGCGTCACGGGTTCCGATGCAAGAGAGTGTTATGACGCCATTCAGCGTACTTTTGACGTCAATGGCCAGTACCTCAAGCTGGCCCACCTGCACGTGGTGTACAGCGTTCCGCCCTACTTGCCGTTTCTGTCACCGCGCATCGGCGCTTACTTTGGCGTAGAGGTCTGCAAACTGCCGCACGTCAAGGTCTTTGCAACGCCTGACTTTGAGCAAGGCACCCAGTCGGTGCAGCGGCATCAGGCGGGCATTGACCTGCTTGTTCAAAGCGTTAGAAAGCGCTTCAACGCCATCGAACAATTCCTGCCTCTGGCCACCCTGGAGCGCTTGGCCTTGGCTTCAAGCGGCAGTTTGCGCGACTACTTTCGCCTGATTCGCTCGGTCTGCACCAAGGCCGTGGCCAGCAAGGCTACGCTGCCGGTGCTGGATGCGCGCTGGGCTGGCATGGCGGAGTCGTCATTGCGCTCTGAGATGCCCTTGTCTGATGAAGATGTGGTGCGCTTGCGGCGCGTGCGTGAAACCCACGGCGTTGGTTTGGACAAGATGGACAACCTCGACAAAGTGGCCCGGTTGTTCGATGGCGGCCTGGTCTTGAACTACCGCAACGGCCGCGAATGGTGCGACGTGCAATATCTGCTGCACGAGGAGTTGGCCCGCGCAGTGTTGCCGTGAGCCCCGCACTCACCCCAGACGAAGCCTGGCGCGAAATGCGCCTGCACATGGAATGGGCGCAAGGCCTGGCCTTGTGTTTTGTGTTCAGCGATTCACCCGCCGCCATGGCCGAGTTGCGCAAGCGGGTTGACGATGCCTGGCAATGGCGCACTGCCCCCGTGGCAGTGTTGAGCCCGAGCGAAGCACAAGGCGCCAGCCGCGCCGTGTTGGCGGGGTTGGAAGACCACCTGGCACGCTTCAAGGAAGTACGTGCGCCGGTGTGGGTGGAGCTGACGCGGCGCTCGCCGCCCAATTTTGTTGACGGCGAAGCTGCCACCGATGAGTGGGACGTACAGCGCGCCGAATGCCTGGCCCGTTTGAACGAAGGCCGGGCCTGGCTGACCAACACCTTCGCCCGGCCGTTGGTGCTGTGCTTGCCGCCCAACTGGCTCAACCAGGTGGGCCACTTGGCGCCCGACCTTTGGCATGTGCGCAGTTATGTGGCGGTGCTGGCAGCGCCGCCGGCCGCGTTGGTGTCAACCTCTGCTGCTGCGTCCATGCGTTCTGCGCCTCTTGAGACCATGGTTAAGCGGGCGACTGTGGTGCAGCGCCGCGCCGTTACCTTGGCACGCAGGCGGTTTGTGCAGTCGGCCACGGCGGATCACCAGCGCCGGCTGGCTGAAACTTTGATTGGCCTGAGCGGCGCGGCCCTGGAGGCGGGCAACTTGGCGCTAGCGCGTAGCAGCGCGGCCGAAGCCTTGACCATTTACCGGGCCATACGGGTGGCCTTCCGTGACGCAGGGCCGGTGCTGCGCGATCTGTCGCGGGCATTGGATCTTTTGGGCGAAGTGGAGCAAGCGGCCGGCCAGGTAGAAGCGGCCTTGGCGGCCTATCAAGAAAGCCTGGCCCTAAGCCGCCATCTGCGCGCCGCCCTGGGTGACAGCCCGCAGGTGCTGCGCGACTTGTCAGTCTCGTTAGACAACGTGGGTAACGCCCAAGCGCAAGCCGGGCGCGGTGAGCCCGCGCTGGCGGCCTATGAAGAAAGCCTGGCCCTGCGCCGCCAACTGCGCGCCGCCCTGGGTGACAGCCCGCAGGTGCTGCGCGACTTGTCAGTCTCGTTGAACAACGTGGGTAACGCTCAAGCGCAAGCTGGGCGCGGCGAGCCCGCGCTGGCGGCCTATGAAGAAGGCCTGGCCCTGCGCCGCCAACTGCGCGCCGCCCTA
>JAYUQE010000465.1:0-7895 GCA_043756905.1 Burkholderiales bacterium
GGCAAGGCCGCCGTGGTGCTGCCTGACAACGTGCTGTTTGAAGGTGGTGCGGGGGAGAAGATTCGCCGCAAATGGCTGGACACCTGCGACGTGCACACCGTGCTGCGCCTGCCCACGGGCATCTTCTATGCCCAGGGCGTGAAAGCCAATGTTGTGTTTTTCGACGCCCGGCCCAAAGACGGCGCGGTGCAAACCAAGGGCGTGTGGTTCTACGACTTGCGCACCAACAAGCACTTCACCTTGAAGACCAGAACACTGGCCTTTGACGACTTGCGCGAGTTCGTTGATGGCTACAACCCCGCAAACCGCCACCTGCGGCAGGCCAGCGAGCGCTTTCGCTTCTACGCTTACGACGAACTGATTGCCCGCGACAAGGCCAGCCTGGATGTGTTCTGGCTCAAGGACGACAGCCTGGACAACCTGGCTGACTTGCCACCGCCCGCGGTGCTACAGCAAGAGATCATCGACCACCTTGAGGCCGCGCTGGCCGCGTTTCGGGATGTGGCTGCCAGCCTGCCCACACCAAGTTAGTTGCTCGCACCGGATTCGCAGCGCTGCTATGCCCGCCACCCCAGTTGCGCCACCTCGCGCACCCAGCCCAGCGCCTGCTCGCTTAACGTTAGACCCAAGCCGGGCCGCGTGGGCACGAGCATGCGGCCGTTCTTGATCTCGATGCGCTCGTTGAACAGCGGCTCCAGCCACTCGAAGTGTTCCACCCAGGGCTCGCGCGGGTAGGCCGCGGCCAGGTGGATGTGCAGCTCCATCGCAAAGTGCGGCGCCAGCAGCAGGCCGGCGTGGTCGGCCAGGGCGGCGATTCTCAGGAACGGGGTGATGCCGCCCACGCGCGGGGCGTCGGGCATCAGGTAGTCGGCCGCGCGGTGGCTGATCAGCTCGGCGTGTTCGCCGGCGCTGGTGAGCATTTCGCCGGTGGCAATCGGCGTGTCGAACTGCGCCGCCAGCGCGGCATGGCCGGCGTGGTCGTAGGCGTCGAGCGGCTCCTCGATCCACACCAGGTTGAGCGGCTCGAAGGCGCGGCACATGCGCTGCGCGGTGGGCCGGCTCCACTGCTGGTTGGCGTCCACCATCAGCGGCGCCTGTGCACCAAGATGTTTGCGCACCGCGGCCACGCGCTGCATGTCCAGCGCGCCATCGGGCTGGCCCACCTTCAGCTTGATGCCACCGATGCCGCGCTCCAGCGAGGCTGCGGCGTTGGCCAGCAGTTGATCGAGCGGCGTGTGCAGGAAGCCGCCGGAAGTGTTGTAGCAGCGCACGCTGTCGCGGTGCGCGCCCAGCAGCTTAGCCAGCGACAGCCCGGCGCGGCGCGCCTTCAAATCCCACAGCGCCACATCGAACGCGCCGATGGCCTGCGTGGCCAGGCCGCTGCGCCCCACCGATGCGCCGGCCCAGCACAGTTTGTCCCACAGCCTGGCAATGTCGTTCGCGTCTTCGCCGAGCAGCGCCGGCGCGATTTCCTTGGCATGCGCAAACTGGCCAGGCCCACCGGCGCGCTTGCTGTAGCTGAAGCCCAGGCCTTCGCCGCCGCCGGCCGTTTGCACTTGCACGAACAGCATGGCGATTTCGGTCATCGGCTTTTGCCGGCCGGTCAGCACCTTGGCATCGCTCACCGGGTGGGCCAGCGGCAAATAGCACGACGAGACCTTGACCCAGCTGATCGAATCGTTCTCAAGCAAATGTGGCTCTGCCACCTTGCTTGCCTCCCTCGGGCGGCGAGCCGGGCGCAGCCCGGATCTTGGGGGCGCCATGTCCTTCACTCGGGCTTGATGCCTGCCGTCTGGATGACCTTGGTCCACAGCTCGATTTCCTGCTTCACGAAATCGCTGTACAGCTTGGCGCCCGGTGCGGGCACGACGAAGCCCACCGACTCCAGGCGCTGCTTGAATTCAGCCGAAGTCATGATCTTGCGCATGGCCGCATCGAGCTTGTCGATCGCGAGCTGCGGCGTGCCCTTGATGACCGACAGGCCCGACCACGACAAGGCCTGGAAGTCGGCAAAGCCGCTTTCGGCGATGGTCGGCACATCGGGGTACAGCGGGTTGCGCTTCAGGCTGGTGACGGCCAGCGCGCGCAGCTTGCCGGCCTTGATGTGCGGCAGCGCCACATCTTGGTTGATGAACATCAGCGGAATCTGGCCGCCCAGCAGGTCTTGCATCATCGGCCCGCCGCCGCGGTAGGGGATGCCGACCATGAAGAAGCCGTTGCACTGCTTCATGCCCTTGGGGCATTCACTGGCGCGCTGCTTCAACAGCTCCATGGCCATGTGGCCCGAGGCGGCGTGCGTGAAGCCGTAGTTCAGCCGGCCCGGGTTTTTGCGCACAAAGTCAACCAGCTCGGCGAAGGTCTTGTACGGCGTGGCCGCGTTCACCACCAGCACATTCGGGCCCGAGTGCACCTGGGCGATGTGCACGAAGTCTTTCATCGAGTCATAGCCCACGTTCGGGTTCAGGCCGTGCGCCACCGCGTTCTGGCCCACGCCGGTTTGCAGGATCGTGTAGCCGTCGGGCGTGGCCTTGGCCGTGCGCAGCGTGCCGATGGTGCCGCCCGCGCCGCCCACGTTGTCCACCACGAACTGCTGGCCCAGCTCCTTGCTCAATGCTTCAGACACCAACCGCGCCATCACGTCGCTGGTGCCGCCGGCCGGGAACGGGCTGACGATCCTGACCGGCTTGCTCGGCCAGTTGTCTTGCGCCGCCGCCGGCAGCGCCAGGGTCAGCGCCAGGCCGGCGCCGGCCAGCACGGGCCTAAGTTTGTTGAGCAGCTTCATGAATGATTCCTTTCGGGGTCTCAAGCAAATGTGGCTTTGCCACTTTACTTGAACCCCCACGGGGGGCGGGCCGGGCTGGCCCGGCCCTGGGGGCGCTTAGATGGCGCCGTGGGCTTCCAAGTACAGCGCATACAGCGAATGGCAGCTTGCCATGTACAGCCGATTATTCTTCGGCCCGCCGAAGCACAGGTTGGCGCAGCGCTCGGGCAGCTTGATGAAGCCGATGGCCTTGCCTTGCGGGTTGAAGACTGCCACACCGTCAAGGTCTTCGGGCTTGCCGCGCAACTGGAAGACCTTGCGCGTGCCCACGTCAGTGGGCTCGGCTTGCAGCGCACCGTTGCTGCCATAGCCGCACCACAGGTTGCCGTCGCGGTCGACCTTGAAACCATCGAGCGCACCGAAGTCGGCCGCGTCGATCAGCTTGGTCTTGTTGCTCACGCTGCCATTGGCGTTGACGTCGAACGCCCAGATGCTGCGGTTGGGCGTGCCGCGCCACCCCACCACGTACAGCTTCTTCTCGTCGGGCGAGAAGGCAATGCCGTTGGGGTTGACGATGTCGGTGATCACCGCTGTGAGCTTGCCGTCTGCGCCGAGGCGATAGACGTTGGTGGCGGCCTGCTCGGTCTTGGCGCGCGAGCCTTCCCATTCGCCGTTGATGCAGAACAGCGGGTCGGTGAACCAGATGCTGTCGTCGCTCTTGATCGCGATGTCGTTCGGCGCGTTCAGGCGCTTGCCTTCGAAGCTGTCGGCCAGCACGGTGATCTTGCCGTCTTTCTCGGTGCGCGTGACGCGGCGCGTGACCGAGTGCTCGCCGGTGACCAAGCGCCCTGGCGGTCGCGCGCATTGCCGTTGGCCCAGTTGGCGTTGCTGCGAAAGACGCTGAAGCTGCCGTCGCGCTCGCTGAACTTCATGATGCGGTTGTTGGGAATGTCGCTCACCAGCACGTAGGCGCCGTCTTCAGGGAAGTACACCGGCCATTCGGCCCAACGCATGCCGGTGGCCACCATCTCCACCGTGCTGCTGTAGATGCGATACTTGGCAAAGCTGGTGTCGAGGATCAGCACCGCCGGGTCGGGGTAGCGCTGGTTGGGCGTGAAAGCGAAGCTCTGGGCCCGCGCGCTGGTGCTCAGGCTGGCGCTCAAGCCCGCCAGGCCGGTGCCGGCGGCAGCCTTCAGGAAGCCGCGGCGGGGGTTCAAGTCAACTTCTTGCATGGTTTGTCTCCTTTGAAGTTCGGTCATCGGGTTTTGCGAGTGCACAGTGATGTCGTTCGTTAGGATTGCGTGTAAGCCGTCTTCACGGTCGTGAAGAACTCCGCCGCGTAGCGCCCCTGTTCGCGCGGGCCGTAGCTCGAACCCTTGCGCCCGCCGAAGGGCACGTGATAGTCGACCCCCGCCGTGGGCAGGTTGACCATCACCATGCCGGCCTGCGCATGGCGCTTGAAGTGCGTGGCGTGCTTGAGCGACGTGGTGGCAATGCCGCTGGCCAGGCCGAAGGGTGTGTCGTTGGCCAGCATCAAGGCTTCTTCATAGTCTTTCGCCCGCAGCACGCTGACCACCGGGCCGAAGACCTCTTCGCGGTTGATGCGCATGGCAGCCGTGGTGTCGGTGAACAGGGCCGGCGCCATGTAAAAACCGGGGGCGCCGTCGGCGTTGCGCTCGCGCGCTTCGCCACCGGCCGCGAGCGTGGCACCTTCGCCCTTGGCGATGCCCACGTATTCGAGGTTCTGCGCGAGCTGGCTGGCATCCACCACCGGGCCGATGTCGGTGCCGGCCTTGCGCGCGTCATCAATCTTCAACGTCTTCATGCGTTCGACCAGGGCGGCCACGAAACGGTCATGAATGCCGGCCGTGACGATGACGCGCGACGACGCGGTGCAGCGCTGGCCGGTGGAGAAGAACCCGCTTTGCAGCGCGCAGTTCACGGCCACGGTCAAGTCAGCGTCGTCCAACACCACGAAGGGGTTCTTGCCGCCCATTTCCAACTGAAACTTCGCCATGCGTGCCACCGCCGCCGCGGCCACGCGCTGGCCCGTGGCCACCGAGCCGGTGAAGGTGATGGCGGCCACCCGTGCGTCTTCAAGCAGCGCGGCGCCGACCTGCGTGCCCCGGCCCATCACGAGGTTGAACACGCCTTTGGGCAGACCGCTGCGCGCGAGGATGTCGGCCAGCGCCCAGGCCGAGCCCGGCACCAGATCGGCTGGCTTGAAGACCACGCAGTTGCCATGCGCCAGGGCCGGCGCGATCTTCCACGCCGGAATGGCGATGGGGAAGTTCCACGGCGTGATGATGCCGACCACGCCCAAGGGCTCGCGGGTGATTTCCACGCCCACGCCGGGGCGCACCGAAGGCAGGGCCTCGCCGCTCGGGCGCAGCGCCTCGCCGGCAAAGAACTTGAAGATGTTGCCGGCGCGCGCCACCTCGCCCACCGCCTCGGGCAGGGTCTTGCCTTCCTCGCGCGCCAGCAGGTCGCCCAGTTCGCCACGGCGCGCCAGGATTTCGCTGCCCACGGCGTCGAGGATGTCGAAGCGCTGCTGCGGCGTGCTCAAACTCCAGGCCGGGAAGGCGGCCTGCGCGGCGGCGATGGCGCCGCGTGTTTGGGCCGCATCGGCCTGGGCGTATTCGCCGATCAGGTCGCGCGTGTCGGAGGGGTTGACGTTGCGGCTGGCGCCGGGGCCGTCAAGCCATTCGCCGTTGATGAGGTTCTTGAACATGGTGGCTGCTTTGAAACGTTGGTGTTCAGGTGAGGTGACGTGGATCAGCGAACAAAATCAACGAACAGGATCAACGAACAAGATTAACGAACGAGATCAACGAACAAGGGCCGGCCGCTTCGGGTCGAACTTCCAGCCGGGTATCAGGCACTGCATCGCCGTGGCGTCGTCGCGCGCGCCCAGGCCATGCTGCTGGTAGAGCTGGTGCGCTTTCTCGACTTCCACCATGTCGAGCTCAACGCCCAGGCCCGGCTTGGCCGGCACCTGCACGTGGCCGGCTTTGATTTGCAGCGGCTCTTTCGTCAGGCGCTGGCCGTCTTGCCAGATCCAGTGCGTGTCCATCGCCGTCACCTTGCCGGGTGCGGCCGCGCCCACCTGCGTGAACATGGCCAGAGACACATCGAAATGGTTGTTCGAATGCGAGCCCCAGGTCAGCCCCCAGTCGCGGCAGGTCTGGGCCACGCGAACGCTGCCGGCCAGGGTCCAGAAATGCGGGTCAGCCAGCGGGATGTCCACGCTTTGCAGGGCTAACGCATGACTTAACTGGCGCCAGTCGGTGGCGACCATGTTGGTGGCCGTGGGCAGGCCGGTGGCGCGGCGGAATTCGGCCATCACCTCGCGGCCAGAGAAACCGTCTTCGGCGCCGCACGGGTCTTCGGCATAGGCCACCACGCCGTGCAGGTTGCGCATCAGGCGAATGGCGTCTTTGAGCAGCCAGCCGCCGTTCGGGTCGAGCGTGACGCGAGCCTGCGGGAAGCGTTCATGCAGGGCGGTGACGGCTTCGATTTCATCTTCGCCGCGCAGCACGCCGCCCTTGAGTTTGAAGTCGTTGAAGCCATAACGTTCGCGCGCGGCTTCGGCCAGGCGCACCACGGCTTGCGGTGTCAGCGCAGGCTCGTGGCGCAGGCGGCACCAGTCATTGTTGGCGCCGGGGTCGGCCATATAGGGCAGATCAGTCTTGGTGCGGTCCCCCACATAGAACAGGTAGCCCAGCATTTCCACTGAATCGCCCTGCTGGCCTTCGCCGAGCAGTGCGGCCACGGGCACGCCCAGGTGTTGCCCGAGCAAGTCGAGCATGGCGGATTCGATGGCCGTGACCGCATGGATGGTGGTGCGCAAGTCGAATGTTTGTTGCCCGCGCCCGCCGGCGTCGCGGCTGGCAAAGGCCTGGTGCACGCGCTGCAGCAAGCCCTGGTGCGCGCCGATGGGCTGGCCCACGACCAGCTCGGTGGCGTCTTGCAGCGTGGCGCGGATCTTCTCGCCGCCCGGCACTTCACCCACGCCGGTGTTGCCGGCGCTGTCGGTGAGGATGAGCAGGTTGCGGGTGAAGAACGGGCCATGCGCGCCGCTCAGGTTGAGCAGCATGCTGTCGCGCCCGGCCACGGGGATCACGCGCAGGGCGGTGACGCGGGGCGTGCTGTGCGGGGTGGGTTGATCGACCATGGCTTGGTGGCTTCGGTTGGCGTCGCCTACTGCGGGCCGAGCCTGGCGATCAAGGCCTTGAGCTGCTCAACTTCGCCAGGCAGCAGGTCAGACAAGGGCGGGCGCACCGGCCCGGCGCCGTGGCCCACCAGGGTGGCGCCGGCCTTGACGATGCTCACGGCGTAGCCCTGGCCCTGGTTGCGCAACGCGATGTAGGGCAGGAAGAACTCGTCGAGCAGCTTGTTTGTGGTGGCCACGTCACCCGCATGGTGGGCGGTGTAGAAAGCCATCGCCGCGCGCGGGATGAAGTTGAACACGGCCGACGAATACACCGGGCAGCCCATGGCCTGGTAGGCGCCGGCAAACACTTCAGCCGTGGGCAGGCCGCCGAGGTAGCCGAAGCGCTCACCCAGGGCGCGGCGGATGGCGACAAAGGCTTCGATGTCGCCCACGCCGTCTTTGAAGCCGATGAGGTTGGGGCAGGTGTCGGCCAGCACGTGCAGCGAGGCCGGCGTGAGGCGGCAGGCGCCGCGGTTGTAGACGATCACGCCAAACCGCACGCTCTTGCACACGGCCTGGATGTGCGCAATGAGCCCGGCCTGCGAGGCTTCAGTGAGGTAGTGCGGCAGCAGCAGCACGCCTTGCGCGCCGAGCCTTTGCGCCTCTTGCGCATAGCGAATGGCCAACGTGGTGCCGCCGCCCGCGCCGGCAATGATGGGCATGCGGCCGCGGCAGGTGTCGATGGCGGTCTTGACGACCGCGCTGAATTCCTGCGGCTCCAACGAAAAAAACTCGCCCGTGCCGCCGGCCGCAAACAGCGCCGTCGCGCCGTAGGGCATCAACCATTCCAGGCGCTCGGCATAGGGCTTGGCGGCGAAGCTCAGGTCGGCGGCAAAGTCGGTCAGCGGAAACGACAGCAGGCCGTGGGAAATGGTGGTCTTGAGTTCTTGCGGCGACATGGCGGGTTTCAATCGGAGGCGG
>JAYUQE010000466.1:0-2935 GCA_043756905.1 Burkholderiales bacterium
CAGGTACAAAAAGTTGCCGCTGCCGCAGGCCGGGTCGAGCACGCGAAAGTTGCGCAGCCGCTCCAGAAAGCCCGCGAACAGCCCCTGCGCGTCGCGATAGGCCTTGTCGCCCTGTTTTTTGCTGCGCACCAGTGCCGCCTGGATGCCCGGCACCAGCGCCGCCCATTCGGCCTGCAGTGGCCGCGCGATCACCGGGTCGACCACCCGCCCGATGGTCGCCGGGTCGGTGTAGTTGGCGCCCAGCTGGCTGCGCACGGCGGGGTCGAGCCCGCGCTCGAACAGCGTGCCGAAGATGCTGGGGTCGATGGCGCTCCAGTTCAGCGCGCTGGCAGCCTTCAGCGCGGCCACGTCGGCGGGCGCCAGGTCGGGCACGGCCACGGTCTTGAACAGGCCGCCGTTGAACCAGGGGATGTCTTCGACGCCGAACAGGCCGCCGTCGCGCATGGCTTCAAACAGCTTGCTCAAGTGGCCGCGCATCTGGGCGGCCGTTGCCGCCACGCCCACCAGGCGCTCGAACAGGCGCGCCGGCAGCAGGCCCACGTCTTCGGCGAAGAAGCAGAACAGGCATTGGGTGAGGAAGTGGCTCACGCCTTCGGGCGCCACGCCCGCGGCGCGCAGCCGTTCGGCGGTGGCCGCAAAGGTGCGCGCCGCTTCTTCGGTGATTTCGCGGTTGCTGCGCTTGGGCTTGTAGCTGTCGGGTTCCAGCCAAAGGGCGCGCAGGCGTTGCTGCACCTCCGGGCGGGCCAGGTCTTCATGGGCGAAGACATGCTTCTCGCTCGGCGTGCCGGTGAAATGCGTGTGCACCTCGATGCGCGAGCGGTCGCTCACCACCAGCAGCGGCGGGTTTTCCAGCGGCAGTGCGTACATCATCAATTGCTTGAGCGCGCCTTCCAGACTCTTGCCCGGCGCCTTGTATTCCCAGGCAAAGTGGCCGCGCAGCCAGACATCGGCAAAGCCTGTGGTGCGCTGCGCCAGGCTGCCGGTCTTGATCACGCCGCGCTCGAAACAATAACGTTCGGGGTCAGCCGGTTCGGGCACATCCAGCACACGGCACAGGTCGATGAAATGGGCTTGCGCGCCGGCGCGTTCGTTCAGCTCGTGCGCCGGGCCTTGCGGGCCCCACTTCTGGATGAATGCCTGGGCTTGCATGCGTGCGTGGGCTCCCTGCCAATTTGGGCGGACGTGCCCCCTTTAGCTTGCGGTTGACGTGGTGAGAGTGTGCGAGGGCGGCGGATGGCGCAGTTGCCCGCATGCCACGGTGCCTGAACAATGGCAACGTGAGCCCCCTTGGGCCTCGTCACCTCGCACGCGGTGCAGTGTAGATGCCTTGCAAGCGCCCGTTAGCCGCGCGCAACCGGGCAAAGCCACATGCCCGCATCAGGGCACCAACCTGGACTGGCCGTTCTCGAACCAGGTGGCATCGAATCCGCCGCGCAACAGGATGCATTGCGTGTCGAACTGGCGCTCCTGGCGCAAGCGCTCAAGGTACTTTGTCAGCGTGTTGGCGTCTTCGGTCAGCAAGTGCAACACCATCGCATTGGCACTGCGCCAGGAGCTTGTAATCGTCCTTGACCCGGACGCGATCGTCACCGGCATCGCGCGCATTTGCACGAATCAAAAGCCCACATGCCATCGCATGGTCGATGTTGAAGGGCAGCACGATGAAATTGCGCATCGGCAAGTCATTGATGGCTTGCTTGACTGAAAACTCTGACACGACCACCGTAGACAGAAACATCGGAATGCGGCGCGTGATGCTCTCGCGGTAGTAGCTGCGTGCGGCATCGTGATGTTTGCGAGTCGGGTCGCTCAGGCTGATCAGAAAACGGGTGTCCACCAGAATACTGTTCACTCTTGTCCACCCCGCAGTTCATCCACCCAGGCTGTGGCATCTTCTACGCCCTGCCATGCCACGGCACCGCGCTTTGTCAAACGTTCCATGTCGGCATCGTCGAACCGCGGCGCGTATTCCACAAATTCGACCAAACGGGCCTCGCGCAATTCACGTGTGAGCACGTTGTATTGGGCGCGGATACGCAATGTGGCCTGCTTGTATAGACGGTTGGCTGTGTCGTCGTGCAGAACCTGCCGCTCAGTGGTGACCTTCAGTGTGCTGCCATCCGGCAAGCGCACATGCGCGTTGGCTTTGGTCGCGCCGCCCAGATCAAGTATCTCGCCGCGGACATAGCGCTCTACTTGAACCCACTGGTCGGCATCATCGGCGCGGTAGTCTGTTTCGGCGCTGATGAGCAATGGGCGCGAGAGAAACGCAGCCTGAACCCTGTATGTCGCCCCTGGAAGCGCCTTGGCTGCCTTCTGCCATCGTTCAAGTACTTCTCGCCGCTTTGAGTCCAACCTATCCAGCATCTCTGACACCAGCAATGAATTCAAGTCGGCGAACAGCGACGGCGCTGCAGCGATGGGTGCCGTTTCAATGACCAGAGAGCCCGATCGAAATGCAACATCCAGCGCACGCGGGTCCACTTCCTTGCTAGCCCCTCGCAGCAGCGAAGTCACATCGGCGACAAAGTCAGCGGCGACGCTCAGCCGAACTCGGCTGGGCGACGCCTCATAGCCCGCGGAGACGTCGATCAATGCTATTGAGATGGCCTGTGCTTCCATGGCGGAAAGATTGTAGGCAGTACGAATTCAAGGCGACGAGCGCCAAATTTCGCGTCAGCAGCTGCCTCTCACACGCTGAACGGCGCCTGCTTCAGGAACGCCGCCGCAGCGCCAAGCACAAACAGGTTGGGCGATTGGCTGGCCTGCATGCCGGCGCGCACGCGGGTGTGCAGGGCGGCATAGGTGCCGGCAAATGCGCCGTGATTCCAGACCTTCAGCAGTTGTTCGGTGAAGGCGCCGTTGTTGTCGCCGTCCATCGAACTCTGGTTGTCCTGACAGCCGGAAATCAGAATCACCGCTGGCTTGAATTTCC
>JAYUQE010000467.1:0-7867 GCA_043756905.1 Burkholderiales bacterium
ACGGCCTGAGCGAACGCAGCAGCGACCGCGATGAAATCATCGAAGAAATCGGCGAGGCCGGGCCCGAGCGCATCCTCTTCGTAGCCGATGCCTTTCGCATCGGCATGAGCCTGGACGAGATCTTTGCCGAAACCGCAATCGACCCCTGGTTTCTGGCGCAGATCGAGCAACTGGTCAGCGCCGAGGCATCGCTGAAGGGTCGCAACATCCAGGCCCTGAGCCTGGCCGAGTTGCGCCAACTCAAGCGCATGGGCTTTTCAGACAAGCGCCTGGCCCGGCTGCTGGGCGCGCAGCAACGCGAAGTGCGCGAACGCCGCCACGCCCTGGGCCTGCGCCCGGTGTACAAGCGGGTGGACACCTGTGCGGCCGAGTTCGCCACGCAAACCGCGTACATGTACTCCACGTATGACGAGGAGTGCGAAGCCGAGCCAACCGCGCGGCGCAAGATCATGGTGCTGGGCGGCGGGCCGAACCGCATTGGCCAGGGCATCGAATTCGACTATTGCTGTGTGCACGCCGCGCTGGCCATGCGCGAAGACGGCTACGAGACCATCATGGTCAACTGCAACCCGGAAACGGTGAGCACCGATTACGACACCAGCGACCGGTTGTACTTCGAACCGGTGACGCTGGAAGACGTGCTCGAAATCGTGGCCAAGGAAAAGCCCGAAGGCGTGATCGTTCAGTACGGCGGGCAAACGCCGCTGAAGCTGGCGCTGGAGCTTGAAGCCAATGGCGTGCCCATCATCGGTACCTCGCCCGACAGCATCGACATCGCCGAAGACCGCGAGCGATTTCAAAAGTTGCTGCATCAGTTAGGTTTGCGCCAACCGCCCAATCGCACCGCGCGCACCGAAGATGCGGCCCTGGCCCTGGCGCATGAAATCGGCTACCCGCTGGTGGTGCGGCCGAGCTACGTGCTGGGCGGGCGGGCGATGGAGATCGTGCATGGCGACAAAGACCTTGAGCGCTACATGCGCGAGGCGGTGAAGGTGTCGGAAAAGTCGCCTGTGCTGCTCGATCGTTTTCTTGACGACGCCATCGAAGTCGATGTCGACTGCATCAGCGACGGCACTGACGTGATGATCGGCGGCATCATGGAACACATCGAACAGGCCGGCGTGCACAGCGGCGACTCGGCTTGTTCGCTTCCGCCGTATTCACTGCCGGCAGCCTTGCAAGATGAACTGCGCCGCCAGACCACGCTGATGGCCAAGGCCTTGAAGGTGGTGGGCCTGATGAACGTGCAGTTCGCCATTCAAGGGCAGGGCGACGCCGCGGTGGTGTTTGTGCTCGAAGTGAACCCGCGCGCCTCGCGCACAGTGCCGTTCGTCTCCAAGGCCACTGGCCAGGCCCTGGCCAAAATTGCCGCGCGCTGCATGGCGGGCCAGCGCTTGAAGGATCAAAAAGGCCTGGGCGGCGTGGCGCCGCATGAAGTGATTCCGCCATATTTCAGCGTCAAGGAAGCGGTGTTCCCGTTCAACAAGTTCCCGGGGGTGGACCCGATACTGGGCCCCGAAATGCGCTCCACCGGCGAGGTGATGGGCGTGGGCCGAAGCTTCGGCGAGGCCATGCTCAAGAGCCAACTCGGCGCCGGCTCGCGCCTGCCCACTTCGGGCACGGTGGTCATCACGGTGAAGAACAGCGACAAAGCGCGTGCCGTGAAGGTGGCCGGTGAACTCGTGCGCCAGGGTTTCAAACTGGTAGCCACAAAGGGCACGGCGCAGGCCATTGCCGCGGCGGGGCTGGCCGTGCAGGTGGTGAACAAGGTGAAGGACGGACGGCCGCACATTTCAGACCTGATCAAGGCTGGCGACATCCAGCTCGTGTTCAGCACGGTCGATGAAACGCGAACGGCGATCGCTGATTCGCGCCACATCCGCACCGCGGCGCTGGCCAACCGCGTTACCTACTACACCACCATGGCGGGCTGCGAGGCGGCCACGGAAGCCATGAAGCACCAGGGCAACCTCAGCGTCGTGTCGCTGCAGGAATTGCACGCCGAGCTGCATTGACGCACTGTTAAACTCCGGCCATCCCCGCCGCTGCGCGTGCCTGCAACCAGGCGTCTCGCGGCGGCTTGTTTTTTACCCAACAGGTTTCGCCCATGGCCACCATTCCACTCACCAAGCGCGGCAACGAGAAGCTCAAGGCCGAGCTGCACAAGCTCAAGACGGTTGAGCGCCACGCCGTGATCCAGGCCATCAGCGAGGCCCGGGCCCAGGGCGATTTGTCCGAGAACGCCGAGTACGAAGCGGCCAAGGACAAGCAAGGCTTCATCGAAGGCCGCATTCTGGAAATCGAAAGCAAACTGGCCGCTGCACAGGTCATCGACCCGGCCACGCTGAATGCCGATGGCCGCGTGGTCTTCGGCGCCACGGTCGAGCTGGAGGACGAAGGCTCGGGTACACGCGCCACCTATCAGATCGTGGGCGACGACGAGGCGGACCTGAAGTTGGGCCTGATCTCGATCAGCAGCCCCATCGCACGCTCACTCATCGGCAAGGAAGTGGGCGACGTGGCCGAGGTGCAGGCGCCGGGCGGCCTGCGGCATTACGAGGTGATCGAGGTCAAGTACATCTGATCCAGGCGCCGCGCGCCCGGGTGCGAAGGCGCCTCAGGACTGACGCTTCTTCACGCTGGTGGTGGTGCGCTTCTTGCCCCGCTTGATTAAGCCGCCTGCGGTGACGCGCTGGTTGCCCAGGATCGTCACCTTGCGCACCTGCGGGCGCTGGTTGGCGCTGCCGGCCACGGTGAGGAGTTTCACCACCCGTGGGCCGGCTTGCCTGTCTTCGCGCGGTGCGGCACGCGGCTTGTCTGCCAGCGGCCGCCACAACACCAGCAGCTTGCCGATGTGTTGAATGGGCGCGGCGTTCAAGTCGGCTGCCAGTTGTTGCAGGAAGGTCTCGCGCAGGGCGCGGTCGTCGTTGAAGACACGCACTTTGATCAGGCCGTGCGAGGCCAGGGCCAGTTCGGCTTCTTTCAACACGGCGGGGGTCAAGCCGTCGCCGCCGACCAGGACCACCGGGTCCAGGTGGTGCGCCAAGGCGCGCTGCTCCTTACGCTGGGCAGGGTTCAAGATAAGGGCTGTCATGCTTCATATTATCGGTGCCCCATGAAGATCAAGACCAAGAGCCGAAAAGTCAACAAGGCTTGGCTGAACGACCATATCAACGACCCCTATGTGAAGCTGGCCAAGGCCGAGGGCTACCGCGCCCGCGCGGCCTACAAGCTCAAAGAGATCGACGAGGCGCTCGGGCTGATCAAACCCGGGCAGGTGGTGGTCGATCTGGGCGCCGCGCCGGGCGCCTGGAGCCAGTATCTGCGCCGCTGCCTGGCGCCGCGCGCGCTGAGCAGCGGCGGGGCGGCCAGCGGGGCGCTCAATGGCCGCATCATCGCCTTGGATGTGTTGCCGATGGAGCCGGTTGAAGACGTGCAGTTCATCCAGGGCGACTTTCGTGACGCCGCGGTGCTGGCGCAACTGGTGGCGGTGCTGGGCGGGCGCAAGGTGGATGTGGTGGTGTCGGACATGGCGCCCAACCTGTCGGGCATCGAAGCGTCTGACGCTGCGCGAATGGCGCACCTGGCGGAGCTGGCGGTGGAGTTCGCCCAGGCGCACCTCACCGCGGGGGGCGCACTGGTGTGCAAAGTCTTTCACGGCAGCGGGCACAGCCAATTGGCCAAGCTGTTCAAGCAGACGTTTCAGGTGGTCAAACCGATCAAACCCAAGGCTTCGCGCGACAAATCCGCAGAAACGTTTCTGGTCGGCTTGGTTTTGAAAGCGCCGCAGATCGAACCCGATTCGCCCAGGTGAAGCCAGGGTTTGGCGTGGCGGCCGGGCATTTATCGCTGCCCTGGGTCAAGACTTGCGTCAACTAGAATCAGCCCCATTTGGCGTGCAGGCCGCCCCGCGAGTTCAAACGGGTTGTTGCATGCATCGTAAACAGGAGCCGCTTTGAACAATCAATGGTTCTCGAAAGTCGCAGTCTGGTTGGTGATCGCCATGGTGCTGTTCACCGTCTTCAAGCAATTTGACCGCGGCGCCACCCAGGGCACGCAAATCGGTTATTCCGAATTCCTCGACGAGGTGCGCAGCAAGCGCATCAAGTCGGTGTTGCTGCAAGAAGGCAATGGCAGCACGGAGATCATTGCCACCACCAATGACGACAAGCGCATCCGCAGCACCGCGACCTACCTCGACCGCGGCCTGGTGGGTGACCTCATCGCCAACGGCGTGAAGTTCGACGTGAAGTCACGCGAAGAGCCGTCGCTGTTGATGAGCCTGCTGGTCAGCTGGGGGCCGATGCTGCTGCTCATTGGCGTGTGGATCTACTTCATGCGCCAGATGCAAGGCGGCGGCAAGGGCGGCGCCTTCAGCTTCGGCAAGAGCAAGGCGCGCATGCTCGACGAAGCCAACAACACCACCACCTTTGCCGACGTGGCGGGCTGCGACGAAGCCAAGGAAGAGGTCAAGGAGCTGGTCGACTTCCTGAAAGACCCGCAGAAGTTCCAGAAGCTCGGCGGCCGCATTCCGCGCGGCGTGTTGCTCGTCGGCCCCCCCGGTACCGGCAAGACCCTGCTGGCCAAGGCCATTGCGGGTGAAGCCAAGGTGCCGTTCTTCACCATCTCGGGCTCCGACTTCGTTGAGATGTTCGTTGGTGTGGGCGCCGCGCGCGTGCGCGACATGTTCGAACAGGCCAAGAAGAGCGCGCCGTGCATCATCTTTATCGACGAAATCGACGCCGTGGGCCGGCACCGCGGCGCCGGCCTGGGTGGTGGCAATGACGAGCGCGAGCAAACGCTGAACCAGATGCTGGTGGAGATGGACGGTTTCGACACCAACGTGGGCGTGATCGTGATGGCCGCCACCAACCGGCCCGACATCCTCGACCCCGCTTTGCTGCGCCCCGGCCGCTTTGACCGCCAGGTGTACGTGACGCTGCCCGACATTCGCGGGCGCGAGCAAATTCTCAACGTTCACATGCGCAAGGTGCCCATTGGCGCCGACGTTCGGGCTGACCTCATCGCCCGTGGCACGCCAGGCTTCAGCGGCGCTGATCTGGCCAACCTGGTGAACGAATCGGCACTGTTCGCCGCGCGGCGCAATGCGCGCGTGGTGGAGATGGTCGACTTCGAAAAAGCCAAAGACAAGATCATGATGGGCGCTGAGCGCAAGTCCATGGTCATGGACGATGAAGAGCGCAAGAACACGGCGTACCACGAGTCGGGCCACGCCCTCATCGGCCGCCTGCTGCCCAAGCTCGACCCGGTGCACAAGGTGACCATCATTCCGCGCGGTGGCGCCCTGGGCGTGACCATTTCGCTGCCCGAGAAAGACCGCTACAGCACCGACAAGGTGCAAATGCTCAGCCGCATCTCCATGCTCTTTGGCGGGCGCATTGCCGAAGAAGTGTTCATGCACCAAATGACCACCGGCGCCAGCAACGACTTCGAACGCGCCACGCAGATTGCGCGCGACATGGTCACGCGCTTCGGCATGAGCGAGGCGCTGGGCATCATGGTCTACGCCGAAAACGAAGGCGAAGTCTTCCTCGGCCGCTCGGTCACCAAGACCACCAACATGAGCGAGGAAACCATGCAGGCGGTGGACAAGGAAATCCGCCGCATCATCGATGAACAGTACGGCATTGCGCGCAAGCTGATCGAAGGCAACGCCGACAAGATGCACGCCTTGGCCGCAGCCTTGCTCGAATGGGAAACGATTGACGGCGAGCAGATCGAAGACATCATGCAAGGCCGCCCGCCGCGCCCACCGAAAGACTGGACGCCGCCGGCCGCACGCAGCCCTGAGCCCACACCGCCGCCGGTGAATCCCGACGGCGCCCACGCCACGGCGTAGTACTCCAACCCACGGCTCGGCGCGGGTACCAACACACGGGGCTTCGCGCCCCGTTTTCCATTCCATGCCACCCGCACCCCCTTTCTGGCAGACCAGCCGCTATCGCATCGACCTGAGCCGGCCGCGGGTGATGGGCATCGTCAATGTCACGCCCGATTCGTTCAGCGATGGGGCTTCGCACAACACACCCGCCCACGCCGTGGCGCACTGCGAGGCGTTGATCAAGGCCGGGGCTGACATATTGGATATCGGCGGCGAGTCAACGCGCCCGGGTGCCACACCGGTGAGCCTGGAAGACGAGTGCGCGCGGGTGCTGCCCGTGTTGCGGGCTGCCCTGAACCTGGGCGTGCCGGTGTCGCTGGATACGAGTCAGCCTGAGTTGATGCGCGAAGCACTCGGCCTGGGCGTGGACATCATCAACGACGTGCGCGCCCTGCGCTGCCCGGGTGCGCTGGCGGCGGTCAGCGCGCACCCCCGGGCGGGCGTGTGCCTGATGCACCTGCGCGGCGAGCCCGGCACGATGGCGGGGTTGACCGACTATGCCGACGTGATGGGCGAAGTGAAGGCCTTCCTGAGCGGCCGCGCTGCGCAGATCCGCGCACACGGCGTGGCCGCGGCGCGCATCGTGCTTGACCCCGGCATCGGATTCGCCAAGACCGACGCCCAAAACATCGAACTGCACAGGCGCTTGGGCGACCTGCTGGCGCTGGGCTACCCGGTACTGCTGGGCTGGTCGCGCAAGCGCACCTTGGGGCACATCACCGGCCAACCTGTGCAGGAACGCACGGCCGCCAGCCTGGCCGCCGCCTTGAGCGCCGTGCAAGCCGGCGCGCGCATCGTGCGCGTGCATGATGTGGCTGCCACGGTGGATGCACTCAAGGTATGGCAGGCCTTGCAAGGCGACCCACTGACAACGACATTGACAGCGAACCAGCAGACATGACCCGACGCTTCTTTGGTACCGACGGCATCCGCGGCACCGTGGGCCAGGCGCCCATCACGCCCGACTTCATGCTCAAGCTGGGCCACGCCGTGGGCTGCGTGCTCAAACGCAGCAGCGCGCGGCCCACGGTGGTGATCGGCAAGGACACGCGCATTTCGGGCTACATGATCGAGTCGGCCCTGGAGGCGGGCTTCGCTTCGGCCGGCGTCGATGTGCTGCTCAGCGGCCCGCTGCCTACGCCCGGCGTGGCCTACCTCACGCGCGCCCTGCGGCTCGATCTGGGCGTGGTGATCAGCGCCTCGCACAACGCCTACCCCGACAACGGCATCAAGTTCTTCTCCGCGCGCGGCGAGAAGCTGCCCGATGAATGGGAACTCGCGGTCGAAGCGCAACTCGACGTGCCGCCCCAGTGGGCCGACTCCGCCCACCTCGGCAAGGCCAAGCGGCTCGACGATGCCAGCGGCCGCTACATCGAGTTCTGCAAGGCCACGGTGGGCAGCGAGCTGTCGCTCAAGGGCCTGAAGCTGGTGGTCGACGGTGCCAACGGCGCGGCCTACCACGTCGCGCCCGATGTCTTTCACGAACTCGGCGCCAACGTGGTGGCCATTGGCTGCAAGCCCAACGGCCTGAACATCAACGATGGCGTCGGTGCCACCGCGCCGGCCGCGCTGGTGGCGGCGGTGAAGCAGGAGGGCGCCGACTACGGCATTGCGCTGGATGGCGACGCCGACCGGCTGCAACTGGTCGACGCCACCGGCCGCCTGTTCAATGGCGATGAGCTGCTGTACGTGATGGTGCAAGACCGCCTGGCCCAGGGGCAGGTGGTGCCGGGCGTCGTGGGCACGCTCATGACCAACATGTCCATTGAAGTGGCCTTGCGCTCGCGTGGCGTGGAACTGGTGCGCGCCAAGGTGGGCGACCGCTATGTGCTCGAAGAACTCATGTCCCGCGGCTGGCAACTGGGTGGCGAAAGCTCCGGCCACCTGCTGGCGCTGGACAAGCACACCACGGGCGACGGCATCGTCAGCGCATTGCAGGTGTTGCAGGCCGTGGCGCGCAGCGGC